>JAPLNX010000199.1 GCA_026400935.1 Planctomycetia bacterium
CCTGACCACCGCCCATGCACTGGCCGTTCAATCCTCTCGCAGGTAAGACCATCAACCGGAGAGCCGGATGCGGGAAACCCGCCCGTCCGGTTCGGAGGGAGGGGCGACCGAAATCAATCGGTCGTTCCTACCCCTATCGTTAATGACAACTCGCCAAACGGTCCAATGCGGTGCTGACACACCGCACTCCAAAGCGACCTGCCATGATTCGTGAACTCACCATCGAGAACTTTCGCGGGTTTCGACGTTTCGAAATGCGGGATCTTGGTCTCGTGAATCTGATCGTTGGGTCCAACAGCAGCGGCAAGACGTCGGTGTTGGAGGCGCTCCATGTTTTGACTTCGCCCGGCAGTCTTCAAGCCTTTTGCTGGATCGGAAGTCAGCGAGGTGAATTGAAAGACGTCCCGAATGGTGGCGGAGTACCGGTCGAGTTTTCTCATTTGTTTCATGGACATCAGGTGGTTGATACGACCTCGATCAACCTCACCTATCGCGGCGACGACGGAGATTTGACGTTCACCGCGACTCCGACGTCTCATCCTGGAGCTCAGATTGAGCGTGAACTCAAGCTTTCGTGGAACGGTTCGGTGCAACAAGGCCCCGTTTTCACATTGCCGATTTCAACGACAGGCGTCGGCAAAATCGGCACCGATGCGCTGACCTGGGGCGAACGGCTGTTCCGCAATCGTTCGATGTTCGTGACCAGTGCGTCGCTCACGGCTCGCGATGCCGTGGACTTCTTTGACGCCATCGTCCTTTCGAAAGAAGAGCAACTGTTGGCCGAAGCGTTGCGGGCGATCAATCCTCAGATTCAACGAGTGGCTCCGAAACATGATTACCCCTTCGACCACATCCGGCGTGGTGGCTTCCATGTTTTGCTGGAAGGTCAACCAATTTCCGTACCGATTGGCGACCTGGGAGACGGCATCTGGCGAATGCTTTCGCTGGCACTCGCCCTAGCAATGTCCGCGAATGGTGTCTTGTTGATCGACGAGATCGACACGGGCCTGCACTTCACGGTGATGGACCAGATGTGGCAATTGATCAGCGCCGCCGCCGAGAAGCTCAACGTGCAGGTTTTCGCGACCACTCACAGCCGTGATTGTGTCGAATCTCTGGCAGTCATCTGCCACAAGGACTCTCCGTCAGAGGGGCGTGTCTCGATTCAACGCATTGAGCCTGAGCGTGGTCGTAGCGTTTCGATTTCCGAGGTGGAGATCATCGCTATTGCTGAATGTGGGATTGAGGTGCGGTAGCCATGCCGAGAACCGATTCCAAAAGATTACTGGTTGAGGGACCGAATGACGGCTGGGTTCTCGCAGAACTCATGCAAGCAAGCGGCGTCCCCTGGCCGCGTGACAGCGAACCAGTCGATATCAAACCTTTTGGAACCAATACACCGACGAAGACTCGCGTCGTTGCGCAACTTAAAGCTGCCAATCTTCGGATTCTCGGAGTTGTTCTTGATGCGGACGACGATGCCGCAGCAACTTGGATCAAGGTGCGAAGTTGGTTCAGCGAGTCGTTTCACGATCTACCCGAAGAGCCACCGACTGATGGCTTCGTTTCTTCGCCCAACGAATCGAAAATCACCTTGGGTATTTGGATCATGCCAGATAATCAGTCGCATGGAATGTTGGAAACTCTTTTGATGTTCTTAGTCCCTGAAGACAAAGATCCGTTGTTGAAGTTTGCTGAAACTGCGCGCGATAAAGCCAAGGAACTTGGTGCTTCTTTCAAAAAAGTTCATGAGGATAAAGCGAAAATCCATACTTGGCTGGCTTGGCAAGATGAGCCGGGGCTTCGACTTCATGAGGCCGTGCAAAAGGGCGTTCTTGATCCTAAAGTCTCACCACTCGAAACCATTCGTGTCTTGGTTCCGCAGACTGTTTGAGCTTTGAGTCTGTTTGCGTCTCATCGGAAAAATGAGGATAACTGGCCAACAGGTTTGGGCTTGAGGAGTTTGGGTGCTTGGTTTGCAAGTAAGCGGAGAGAGATTGTGCTGACGCAATTGGTGGAGTTGATCGCGACGGGGCAGGGGGATGATCAAAGACTGCGACAGCAGCTCGTGGAAGGGCAGATCGTGCGCATTGGGCGCGCTCCGCAAACAGGCTGGGCGATTAGCTGGGATCGGACGATCTCGCGCGAGCACGTTGACCTCGTTTGGTCCGGAGATCACCTGAAGGTGACTTGTCTGCCGAATGCGACCAACCCAATCAAGTTTCTCGGTGAAGTGAGTCGCGAGATTTCGGCTGCGGCGGGTGAACTATTTCAGATTGGCATGACCTCGTTTGTGGTTCGTGTCGAGATGAAGGTCGATATTTCTCGGCAAACGATGGAACGGCCGACGGAGCCGCTGGTGTCGATGCCCGAACTGGGGCAAAGCCCGAACGAGTACACCACGGACGATGAAGGGGAAGATGTCGAGGAGCACGCCTACAAGAGTGACGAGCTTGAAAACGTTGCTTTTGGCGATACGAATCGGCAAATGGAAGTCCTTTCCAATCTGCCGCAGATGATTTCGGGAACCAGCACCGACATGGAATTGGCGTTGATGTTGGTCGGCATGTTGTTGCAAGCGATTCCTCCCGCCGTTGCCGTCGCCGTTGCCGTCTTCGACGAAAATTACGTCAACGAACTGCGAGCTGGTCGCAATCTGGAAGCTGAGCTTCCGAAACCGATGTTGTTGCGCGTGCAAACTCGAGAATCGTTTGGCGGGCGATTCATGCCCAGTCGCAAGCTGCTGAAAAAAGCGTTGTATGAAAACGCCAGCATGATGCACATTGTCGGCGAGATGGAGTCAAGCAAAGTCACGATGAGTGGTTCGCTCGGTTGGGCGTTCTGCACGCCGGTCACCGCCGAATCTTGCGTCGGTTGGTGCTTGTACGTGTCGGGCGAAGGGGGCCGTGACGAAAACGCGTTTCTCGACGAAGATTTGTTGAAAGGAGACCTGCGATTCACGCAACTGGTCGCCCAATTCATCGGCTCGATCCGGACCGTGCGAACGTTGCAAGAACACACGACACAACTCTCGACGTTCTTCTCGCCGAAGGTCATCGCCAATCTCACGAAGAAGTCGGCCGGTAACATCATGGAACCGTCGGAGCGAGACATCACAGTCTTGTTCTGTGACGTACGCGGCTTCTCGCGGAAGTCGGAGAAGTTGAAGGACAATCTCAAGCTGCTACTGGAAAGCGTGCGTGCTGCCTTGAGCGCAATGACTGGCGGCATCTTGGCATTCGATGGCGCAATTGCTGATTTCCAGGGCGACGCCGCGCTTGGCTTTTGGGGTTGGCCAGAACCGCTACCGGACGGCCCGATCTCTGCCTGCCGTGCGGCTCTCACAATTCAGCAGGTCTTCGGCTTACCCGTGGAAGCAGATGACTTGCTCGATGGATTTACGTGTGGAGTGGGTATCGCTCACGGTCGGGCGATTGCCGGACAGATTGGCACAACGCAACAAGCCAAGATTGGCGTTTTCGGCCCAGTCGTGAATCAAGGCTCGCGTATCGAAGGCATGACGCGGATGTTTGGCGTCAACATTTGCATCGACGAAACGACGGCGGAATTCGTCCGTCGGATGTTGCCGCGATCTGAAGGAACGTGCCGTCGTCTAGCGAAAGTTCGTCCCAAAGGGATGGATACTTCTATTTTGGTGAGCGAGTTACTGCCTGCAAATGACGGAACGGAAACGCTCACAATGCAAGCTGTGGTCGCCTACGAAAAGGCGCTGGACGCCATTATCGCCGGAAATTGGGAGGCAGCATTCTCATTACTAAAACAAGTTCCCGACGATGATGGTCCGAAGAATTTTTTGCTGGAGCAGATGGCTTACACTGACAATCAGCCTCCATCCGATTGGGATGGCGCGTTTAGCCTGAAAAGCAAGTAAGCAAAATGCGGGACCGATTCGGTAAGCATTGAGTCGGCCTTCGTGGTATGTGGATATTTTAAAAATCGCCACGAACGTTTGCCTGAGCATTCGGGTGATGAGCCACCGTGAACTACTTCTGTGATTCATCGTTTTTTACGAGTGCGTTCACGCTTTCTTGTCGCTGGCGGCAACTGTAGCATGGCCTTCCTCTCTCCAGCTGTGAGTGGCCGAGATCGCCTGTGTTGAAGTCTAAATGCAGGTTTCGGTACGACAGCTTTCACTGTCACGGTTCGCGTTCACATAAAAGGTCAAAGCGATGATTGGGTCTTCCGACCGCTCAAAGCGGCTGGCGTGGATGGTCTTGTTGTTGGCACTGATGGCGGTCTCAATTGAGACGCTGTGGCTCGCCACACCGACGGCGGTTGCTCAAGACGAAGCGGCCGAAGAGGACGCGGCGGCTGAAGAGAAGCCCGCTCCGAAAAAAGGGAAGAAGAAAGAGGAGGCGAAGGGAGCCGAAGCCGAAGGGAAGTCCGAAGAGCACTTCATCATCTGGGTCATCAAGACTTCTGGATCGATCGGTGTGATCATCTTCGGGTTGTCTTGCTACTTCATTGCAACCGCCAGCAAGCTGTTCCTGGAGCTCCGACCAGAAGTGGCCATGCCGCCGAATTTGATGGAAGACATCAAGCAAAAAATGGAGAAGAAAGACTACAAGGGGGTCTATCAATCCATCAAAGAAAAAGAGTGCCTCTTCACGAAGCTAACCTCTGCAGGTTTGGCGGAATTGTCTTCGGGGCTCGCGGAATCTCGCGACGCGATGGAGCGAGTTGGTGAAGTGCAGAGTACCGAAATGGAGAAAAAGATCAGCATGTTGGCCGTGCTCGGTACGCTGGGCCCGATGATCGGACTGCTCGGAACGCTGAAGGGCATGATCGCGAGCTTCAGCCAAATTGCTCGTTCGGACGCTGGGCTCAAGGCGAGCGAGGTGGCCGAAGGTATTTCTGAAGCTCTGTTGCTGACGTTCGAAGGTGTCGCCTTGTCGGTGCCAGCGATTTACTTCTTCGCGATTTTCAAGAATCGCGTTTCGTCGATTCTCGCCAATACCATGTTTTCTGCTGACGAGTTCGTGAAGAAGCTCGCTCAAGCGGCGAAGGCAGCGGCCAGTGCTCCCAAGCAGTCGTCTGCCTCTTCGGCGAGCACTGTGACTTCGCCACCACCAGCTCCCAAGGCTTAGTTCTGGTGAAAGTCTTTCACGTCCACTCAATTGCTCTGGCTGGTTGATTCCAGCCTTCGATGAGGTGAGCCATGTCTGGCTCGATGAATTCCGAAGCGAGTGCTGAACCGAATCTAACTCCCATGTTAGATCTGGTTTTTCAATTGATCACCTTTTTTATGCTGGTGACCAATTTCAAAGCCGCTTCGTTGGATTTGAACTTGAAGCTGCCGGTCGTCGGCTCCGCTCGTCCGTTGGAGACCGAAGGAGAAGACCTGCTGATCCTGAACATTGACAGCGTCGGCAAGCTGAATGTGTACGGTGTCACGCAGAACGTCGAGCGTTACATCAAGGCGGAAGCCAAAGTGAGTCGCGCGTCAGCCAAGCGGTTGAACCCGAGCTTCAAGGCCGACGACGATCTGCCCACAACGATTGTTGTCAGGGCAGATAAGCAGACTCCTTTCAATTTGTTGAACGTGGTTATCAAGACCTGCCAAGACAACGGCTTTCGAAAGTTCGCTCTGAAAGCCATGAACAAAGAAGATGGGTAGCGTTGACTCCTTAAGCGAAGTGTTTCAGCTCGATGGCTGAATTGTGAATGAGACTTTCCGTCCGACGGTGCCAAGATGAGTCATCGCAAGAAAAAGAAAAAAGGGAGCGAAAACGTAGAGCTGAATCTGGCTGCTATGCTCGACATGGCGTTTCAGTTGCTCGCGTTTTTCATCCTCACGTTCAAGCCGTCGCCGATCGAAGGGCAGATTAACCTGAAATTGCCGCCGCCGCTGCCTGTCGCTGGTGCTCCAGGGGGCCAGAAGGCGGGCGACAACGACAACAATAAAAATGCGGTGCAGTCGTTTGAGTCGTTGGTGATCTCGGTCTTCTCCACGCCCGGCGGGAAAATTTCGACGATGGCGATCGGTGAAGCAAATGTCGCCGGAGTCAGTGCCCTTGAAGGCCGCTTGAAGGCCGTGCTCAGCGATGCCAACAGTCCGTTTAAACAAGTCATCATTCAAGTCGCGTCACGCTTGAAATACGCCGAGTTAATGAGAGTTGTTGACGTCTGCACGAGGCAGACATTGCCCACAGGCGAAAAGCTGACGAAGTTGAGCTTCGTTGAATTGCCGACTGAATAAGAGCCCTTGTCACGCTTGAAAGCTGTTCGACTATTTGAAAGTCGGAGTGGTCAGTCTGAGCTATGCGCATCGTGCTGGCATCTGATCTGCACCACTTGTGATGTGATCGCCATGAGATTCAAACCACGCACACCGTCATCGTACTTTCCTCGCCGGGAACTGTTCCGGTTGATGAGCATGATGATGTTGTTGGCGGTGGTCGGGATGGCCATGTATCGGGCACGAGACCCGGGGATGTGGAAGTGGCTCGCGGATGACGTTCGTGATGACGGCATTGCGAGCGAGTCCGGTTCGGAAAAAGTCGAAGTGAAGGTCGGGGTCGCTGGGAGCAATTCCAATCCTGAGAACGAAAGCGAAGGCAAGTTTGTCGAAACGTTGGTGACTGGTCCGAACGACCAACAGCCGTTCGAACAATCGCAAGCGGAGTACATTTTCCAAGCGATTAGCGACAAAGCGCCACTTGCTGCGGAAGAGATGCCAGCTTACTGGAAGCTGATGCGTTGGAGCATGACGGAGAGCTTCGACGATCTGTGGCAACGTGCTCGCAAAGATTTGTACTTCACTCATTTGGCCGAATCTCCGGAAAAGCATCGCGGCAAACTGATTGGGATGAAAGTTAGCCTGCGACGCTCCTTGGCTCATGATGAAGTGAAGAACTCAGCGGGAGCAAAACAAGTTTACGAGGCGTGGGGCGTCACAAATGAATCACGCACTGGGCTGTATTGCCTGGTGTTTTACGACAAGCCGCCGGAGTTGCCGATTAGTCCGAGCATCCATGAAGAGGCTCAGTTCGTCGGCTACTTTTTGAAGCTCTTCGCGTATGACGACGCGATGGACAAAACTCGTTGGGCGCCGATTTTGGTTGGTCGCTTAAGGTGGCGAGAAAACCCAATCCGATCTTCATTGAAGCGACAGCGTGAAGAACAAGAACTGTGGCCGTGGGTGTTCGGCGGAGCGGCGATTGTCGTGGGATTTGTTGGATTATGGACTCGTAGGTATTTGCGTGCGGGGCAACTCCAGCACGATGAGGGTGAAGTGAATCACGCAGCAATCGAGCAATGGCTCGACAACAATACGAATTCAGGCGACGACGGCATCGCTTCGGGCGTCGGCTGGACGGAGTTTGTGGAGTCGGTTGAGGGGCCTCGACCAGCTTCGCTGACGAATCTTGATCGAAATACGCTGGATGGGGATGTCTCCGACAGCCGACGCGCGTAACATGTGCCACACTTTGACGACCACAGAATGACGATTGCCTAATAAATAGCGCGGCGAAGCCGCAATGTGGCACGACGCTCTGAGCCTGTGAATTTTTGGGTAGCTGAAGTCGTGAGACTTCAATTTTCTCGGCGAATTCGGAAGTCTTACGACTTCCGCTACGATTTCTTCACAAGCTCGGAGCGTCGCGCCACAATCTTGCAGAAAAAACATCGCCTTAGGCGATCACGATGTAGGTTGGGACGGAGTCCCAATCTACGAATCATGAAACGGCGCGACTGTCCGAAACAAACTGAGTAGGTGAATTATGAACTATCTCGAACTCCTTAAGTCCATGATTCCGAATGCGAATGACTTCAAGTCTGGGCTCAAGCAGTGGATCTCAAAGGATGCCAAATTTTGGGGCATCGCGTTGGGGATGCACGTGTTGGTGATCGGGGTTTTGGGAGTGGCAATCGGTGCCCCCGTCGCGAAGAAGTTGCTGCAAGAAGCGGTCTTCTTTGACACCGAAGTTGACACCGTGGTCGAAGAGGCTGAGATCACGCACTTCGAAGTGGGCGAGACGCCGATCGAGCCGACTGTGCTCAACACAGACTCGTTGACTGAACCACCATCAGCGATGGAACAGGAAGCCCAAAACAACGACAACAGCGCTATCTTTGAAGAAGCTGGCGGAGGAATCGCTTCGGCACAAACAACCTCGTTGGGTGGCCTCGGTGGTTTCAGCGTGACGGCCTTTGGTGACGGACCTTCTGTGAAAGGTCCAGGCGGAGTTGGCGTCGGAGTTGGTACGGGGGACAAAGCGGGCAGCGGTGGGGCGGGCGAAGGTTTCGGCGGACGCGGTTCGGGAAAGCGTGAGGCTCTCGCCAGCGGTGGTGGTACGGCCGATTCAGAACGCGCCGTCGGTGCCGCTACAAATTGGTTGGCTCGACATCAAAACACGGATGGAAGCTGGGGCTGCAAAGATTTTTCGCGTCAGTGCAAAGATCCGAGTTGCTCGGCAAATCTTGGAAAAGAAGCTGCTGACTACCCAATGGCAGCAACTGCGTTTGGACTGTTACCGTTCTTCGCCGCTGGACAAACTCATGAGTCAAAAGGTCCATACCAAGGTGTCATCCGTAAAGGCTTGATTTGGATGACTCAGAAGCAGGATCAAAAGACGGGGATGTTGGGTGGAGGCAATATGTACGAGCACGGGCTCTCCACGATCGCTCTGTGTGAAGCGTATGGTTTGAGCCACGACCAAAAGTTGAAGAACTCGGCAATGGCTGCGGTCAAGTTTATTGAATATGCCCAAAACGAATCGTCCGGCGGATGGCATTACGGCGCGAGACCAACGACTGTCGGTGACACCTCGGTGGTGGGCTGGCAGTTGATGGGTCTAAAGAGCGCTCAGATGGCGGGGCTGCCTGTCAGCAAAACGACGTTGGATAAAGCCAAAAAGTTCTTGGGAAGTGTCGCGAAAGGCAAATCTGGTGGGCTGTTCTCGTACATGCCCGACACTGGACCGGCTCCCGCAATGTCTGCTGTCGGACTGCTCTGTAATCAATACAGCGGCATGAAGCGCACTGATCCGGCGATGGTCGAGGGTATGAGCTATGTGATGGCGAATTTGGGTTACTCGTTGAGCGATTCCTACTTCCTCTATTACGCCACACAGGTCATGCACAACCTCCCCGGTCCAGAATGGGATCAGTGGAATCGCCACGCTCGTCGGCACTTGATCACATCGCAAATCAAAGAAGGCTGTGCTACTGGAAGCTGGAAGCCGAGTGGTCACACGGCCGGCCCCGTGATGGCAACCAGCATTCACGCGCTGACGTTGGAAGTCTACTACCGCTACTTGCCGCTGTATCAACTCAATAAGGGTGAAGCGAAGACTGAGTAATTGCAGGCGGTCGTTCTGTTTCTCGATCACGTACCAAAGCCCGCCTGCTGAATCAGCAGGCGGGCTTTTTTGTCGTTGCGACGTCTTCTTTTCACGTAAGCGAGGTGTTCGATGAAACTCGGTGAATTGCTACGCACGACCTTGCCCACTCCTCAAGAACTGACAAAGTCTCTCGCGTTGTGGATGCGAGCCAACGGGAAGTTTTGGGGCGTCAGTGTTGGCATGCACGTGTTGGTCTTGCTGGTGTTGGGAGTGGCGGTAGGAGCTCCGACTGCGAAGCGTCTGTTGCAAGAGGCCATTTATTTGGAATCGGAAGTCGATACGGTGATCGAAGAGCCGCCGTTATCTCGCTTCGATATCACACAAGCACCGCTGGAAACTGCGGTGCTCAGCACGGAATCGCTCACCGATCTTCCATTGGCGGGCGAGATGAATGCCGAGGTGAACGAAATCGCGTCCGTTGACATTGTGGATAGTCAGGACGCTGTGTCGAACCGAGTTGCGCCATTTGGGACATCCAACTCATTCACGCTCTCGGACTTGGGAAGTGGTCCGGCTGTTAAGGTCGGTACGGTTGATGGCATCACGGGCGAGCGATCGGGGAAATCGAGTTCAAACTCTTTGGAGAACCGCTCTCGTGGCAAGGAGTCGGGGATCGCTGGCTATGGTGGAACCAAGCAAACCGAAGTCGCGGTGGCCAACGGATTGCGATGGTTGGCTCGGCATCAAAATCAAGATGGCGGCTGGGGCTGTGCGAGCTTTGAGAAGCAGTGCCAAGACCCCAGTTGCAGCGCTCATCGCGGAGCCGCCGATGCACCCGATTATCCGATGGCGGCCACGGCGTTTGGTTTACTTCCCTATTTGGCGTCTGGCCAAACTCACAACTCCAAGGGGCAGTATCAGCGAGTGGTCTTCAATGGCCTGCGTTGGATGACCGCACATCAAGACCCGCCAACCGGTCGCCTGGGCTCGACCATGTACGAGCATGGTTTGGCCACGATCGCAATCTGCGAAGCCTATGGTCTGAGCCGAGACCCAAAGCTGAAAGACGCGGCTCAGCTTGCGGTGAGGTATATCCAACAGACTCAACATTCCGAAGGTGGCTGGCGATACGGGCCGAATCAACCCGGCGACGTGTCGGTAGTCGGCTGGCAGATGATGGCGTTGAAGAGTGCTCAGATGGCGGGGCTGGTGGTCAACAAACCGACGCTTGAGAAAGGTCAGCGATTTTTGCAGAGCTGTGCGAAAGGGAAATCCGGCGGATTGTTCTCATACATGCCCGATGGTGCCCCGACACCGACAATGTCTGCTGTCGGGTTGCTGTGCAATCAGTACTCTGGCACGAAGCGAAGTGATCCGGCGATGACGGAGGGGATGAGCCACGTCTTGGAGAATCTGCCAGCCGCTCAAAAGAACGCATACTTCATGTACTACGCGACACAGGTCATGCACAACCTCCCTGGCCCCGAATGGGATCAGTGGAATCGAGCCGCTCGCCGGATGTTGATCACGTCACAACTCAAAGAAGGTTGCGCTGCCGGAAGTTGGAGCAACGAAGGCCAAGCTCACTCCGCAGGCCCGTTGATGGTGAGCAGCATCCACACGCTGACGCTCGAAGTCTATTACCGCTATTTGCCGCTGTATCAGATCGTGAAAGAGGCGAGCCCTAAGACGGAATAACGCTGCCTAGTCAGGGTCATGCGACTTGCGGTTTTAAGGTCGGCTTGGTGAACTCTGACGAACTTGTTTCCTCCAAAATTGCCCCCTCTCTAGCACAAGGATTGCGGCGATGCTGCGGTGCCTTTCGCGACGATGTGTATTGATTGGCTCATTGAGTTTGCTTTGTCTCGCCAGCGTCGGGAAAGCGGAGGAGCCGTTTGACGATTTCTTGCAGGGACTGCGAGAACGGCAGCATGGTGAGTTGGCCATTCACTATCTCAACATGATCAAGGACCGTCCGGATTTGCCGGAGGACTTGAAGGTGGCCTTCGATTTGGAAATGGCTCGCAGCCTGCAAATCGCCGCGATTCGGACGCCGAACACCGACTTGCAGGCCAAGTACGTGCTCGATGCGCAGGCGGCGCTCGACAAGTTTTTGAAGGAGCACGCGGATCATCCTGAAGCCGGTTCTGCACAAATG
Organism: Planctomycetia bacterium; assembly: GCA_026400935.1. Taxonomy (GTDB): domain Bacteria; phylum Planctomycetota; class Planctomycetia; order Planctomycetales; family Planctomycetaceae; genus SXKJ01. Next base: position 11,467 of record JAPLNX010000199.1, read on the forward strand.
ACATCGGGAGAGATCTCGTTGTTTCGTGGTCAAAACGTCTTGAAGATCGCGATGCGCGACAAGACGAAGAGAGACACGTTACTGCCGGAAGCTCGCAAGTTGCTTGAAGAAGCGCGGCCGAAGTTCGTGAAGTCGGCAGAGCTATTCAAAGTCAGAGTTGATGAAGTGCGTGCAGAAAATACGGGCAAGAAGAAGACGTTGAGCAAGCGCGCCGCTCGCGCGGCCGCCGAAGCCACCAACATGTGGTACGACGCTCGCTTCAAAGTGGCGACCGTCGATTACAACATCGGATTGAGTTTCCCGGAGCCGAAAGACCCGAAGCGCAAAGACTTCTTGGCCAAAGCGGCGAAGGGTTTCGACGGTATTTATCAAGAGAACCGCTCGGGGCGAACCGGCGTGTACGCCCACATGTGGGAAGGCCGATCGCGCGAAGAGATGGAAGATTTTGTCACCGCGATGGATATCTATGACGAAGTCATGTCGGCCAGTCCGGACAAAAGCGTCAATCTCAAGACCGAAGCGCAGTGGATCGCGATGTTCAACGAGGTCAATCGGTATCGCCTGATGCTGCTAGGGCGCATGAAGCAGTACGACAAGCTGATTGATGACGCCAAGGCCTGGCTTGCTCAAAACGAGGCGAAGAGGAAAACCTCCGGCTATCAGGGTATCAAGCTCGAATTGGCGAAGGGATTGCTTGAATACGCGAAGACAGCAAAGGGGGCCGAGGCCGAAGATTCGGTCAAACTTGCGAAGAAGTATCTCGGTGAAATCAAAGAGGTTCCCAGTGAATTCAAAAATGAAGCGATTCGGTTACAGCGTTTTCAAGGAGGTGGGAACGAGGAGTTGACTAGCTTTGACGAAGCAATTGCCGTCGGTGATGCGGCAGCCAAAGCGGCCGGCGAAGCGGCGACTCCCGCAGAAGCGAAGACCAATTGGGTGGAGGCGGAGAAGGCTTACACGAAGGCAATCGAGTTGAGCGCCGACGTCAAAGACAAAGACCGAGTCCTCGGAACTCGTTTCTGGCTGGCCTACGCGCAGCTTTATGTCGGCAAGGCTCCGGAGGCATATACGACGGCGCTGACGCTCGCCAAAGACAATCCGACCTACGCAAAAGCTCCTGCCGCTGCTGCGCTCGCGGTCAGTACGGCGATGTCTTTGTACGGTCAAACGCGCGACAACGCGGCTCTGGAAAAGATCAACGAGGCGTCGGAGTTCCTGTTGCAGAAATTCCCGCAGCACGCAGAAGCGGATGACGCACGCATCGCACGCGGCAAGCTCAAACTGCTGCAAGGTGGACCCGAAGAGGCGATCAAAGTCTTCATGAGCGTCAATACGATCTCTGATCGTTATCCAACGGCTTTGCAACTCTCTGGCCAGACTCACTGGTTGCAGTACGTCGATGGCAAGAAGAAAGCAGATGCCACTAAAGCAGATACCACGCAATCTCATCGTGCGCAGGCCATCGAATTGCTCACGAAGAGTCTCGATGTCGCCGTGAAGAGTAAGTCCGCAGGGTCGCCACAGATGCAACAGACGATTCATGAGACGCAGTTGCTGCTGGCGGAGATCCGTTTGGAAGAAGAAAAACCCGCTGAGGCTTTACCGTTGTTGCAACCGCTCGTGGATAACCTCAAGGCCAAGCCGGCAGGGTCGCTGGATAAATCTTCGCTTCGAGTCTTGATCGCCGCGTTGCAGACGTACTCGGCCCTCAATGATTCACTGAAGGCAATCGAAGTCGGACAATTGTTGTTGGCAAATGGCGAGGATCATCCGCAGGTCAACGGCGTGCTGATGCAGTATGCCCGCATCATCCGCACCGATTGGAAGCGAACGGTTGGCGAACTCTTTGCAGCGAACGAAAGCAAAGATGAAGGGCGAATCAACAACGCAAAGCTCGCTGAAACAGCCGGTCGCGAAGCAATGATCAAGCTGGTTGATGAAATGAGCAAGCGGAAGAACTTTGACCTCGCGGGCATGGTCTTCCTTGCGGAAAGCGATTCTGAACTCGGTCGCAGCGATAAGTCTCGCGAACAGTTCCAAGCGATCCTTGATCGGGCAGCCGCTGATCCGGCATTCGCTAAGCAAGCGGCGAAGGCAATGATTCGTATTCGATCGCAATTCATCGGATTGTTACGGGCTGATGGCAAATACGAAGAGGCGCTCAAGCAGGCTGAAGCGCTTCTGAAAGAACAGCCGAATGCACTCGAACCGATGATGGAAAAGGGAAACATTCTGCAGGCACTCGCAGAGAAAAATCCCAAGCGATACGACGAAGCAGCGATCTGGTGGACGGGGATTCGTAAAAAGCTCGACAGCGCGCCGAAGACGGCAAAGGCTGCTAAAAAACCGAAGGAATATTACGAGATCGTCTATAACACGGCAGTCTGTTTGAAAGAGCAGAAAGACCCAGAGAAGAGCAAGCAAGCGGCGCAGATTTTGAACGGAACGTTGGCCCTCAGTCCGAATCTGGATGATCCGGAGCGAGTTGAAAAATACAAAGTGTTGATCAAACAACTCGGAGCGACCGCGAAGGCGGCACCGGCTGCAACGCCGAAAGCAAAGGCCGCGACACCTGCAAAGTAATGCGATGTGGTCCGCTTCTAGGTAGCCCAGTTTTTCAAACCGGGCTGTTTGTTTCGCCCGGTTTGAAAACCGGGCTACAAGGTTGCGATTCTTTGCCGCCGAGAAAAGATGGTCATGAGACGTCTAAAGCAGTGGTGTATCGCGTTCGTCGGTCTCATTGCGACGCTGATCGTGTGCTCTGCTTCGCCAGTGCTTCAGGCTGCCACGAAGTTCAACAAGGTGCTGGATATCGGCAAAGCGGCTCCCGTTTGGGCTGACTTGCTGGGTGTCGATGACCAACGACATAGCTTGAGCGAACTGAACGAGGCAAAGTTGGTTGTGGTTGTGTTTGCCTGTAATCACTGCCCAGTGGTGAAGGCTTACGAACGTAGGCTGATTCGGTTTGTCGATGACTACCGCGACAAAGGGGTTGAGTTGGTCGCGATCAGCGTCAGCAAACAGGCGTCGGATAGAATCGAGAAGATGAAGGCGCGTGCGTCTGACTGCGGTTTCAATTTCGCGTACCTCATTGATCCGACTCAGAAGATCGCGCGAGCCTATGGGGCGACGGTGACTCCGCATCTGTTTGTGCTCGACCAAAAACGCCGCATCGCTTACATGGGGAAGATCGACGACCAAATGGAAGAGACGAAGGTGACCGAATCGTTCTTGCGTTTGGCCGTTGATGCGTTGCTGGCCGGTCGCGAACCGGAAGTGGCGGAGACTCGACAGGTCGGTTGTGAGATCGACTACGTGGATTGAGGCTAAAAAGTTTCGAGGAAGTCGTTCATGTTTAGTTCTGATGCCTTTGTGGTTTCGCAGCAGCACACCAGCCCGAAGTGCGCGCCAGGAATCGCTTCGATCGTGCTTCCGACGCCAGTGGTCACATTCACTCGCTGGCGCGTCGGGCTTGTCGGAGTGATGACAGTAGCCGTTGGATTTTGTTTGGGTTGCGATCCGGGAGTGCGGACTCCTTCGGGTGCCTCGCCATCAACGACGGCGGTCAAAGACACTACTAACGACACCCCACCAGGACCGCAGACGGAACCTGAATTGACCGAACCGAAGGCTGATGGTGATTCGGCGGTACAAGTCAAACGCTCGATCAAGTCGGTTGACCAAGCAGGATTGAAGGAAGCGATTGCGAGCTATAAAGGAAAAGTCGTGCTGGTCGATTTCTGGGCCACTTGGTGTGGTCCTTGCCGCAAAAAGTTTCCGCACACCGTCGAATTATTTAACGCTCATCAGAGTGAAGGACTCACGGTGATTGCGGTTGCAATGGATGAAGAAGACGCAAGCGGCGACATCGAGGAATTCCTCAACGAACACCACACGCCTTTCGATTGCGTCCGCAGTTTTGATGGAGCAAGCGACGAAGCTTTCAAGGCGTTTGAAATTCCTGGAGAGTCTCTCCCTTGTTTGCGGTTGTACGCTCGCGACGGAAAAGTGCTGCAAACGTTTGCGATTGATCCGGAGGCGGAGAAGCAATTCACCGATGACGACGTGGCCACTGCGGTCATTGAGGCTTTGAAAAAGTAGCGTCAGGAGCGGGGAGACTCTCTCGTCGTTCGCTCGCTTTTAAATGAGAACTGATGCGTGCGATTGATCGCAAATTGGTGCGGGACGTGCTCCAGATGTGGGGGCAGATACTCGCAATTTGCGCGGTCATGGCGTGTGGGGTCGCGACGTTTGTGATGTCCACGAGCGCGCTGGTTTCATTGCAGAGGACAATGGACGGATTTTATGAGTCGAACCGTTTTCCGCATGTGTTCGCTCGGCTGAAACGTGCTCCGAGTTCACTGGCAGAACGGATGGAAGATGTGCCGGGAGTTGCTCGTGTGCAGTCGCGGGTTGTGGTCGATGTAACGCTCGATCTGCCGTCGTTTCCGGAGCCGGTCGCAGGGCGATTGATTTCGATTCCGGAGCATCCGCAATCGACTGATCTCTGTTCGTTGTTCTTGCGGAAGGGACGATTCATCGAGCCTCGGCGGGACGATGAAGTGCTGGCCAGCGAGGGATTCGTAAAGGCCCATAAGCTCAATCTCAATGATGAGATCGCGGCGGTGATCAACGGTAAAAAGAAGAAGCTGAGAATAGTCGGGGTCGCGCTCTCACCGGAATATGTCTATCAAATCAAGTACGGACAGCTCGTGCCGGACGACAGGCGGTTCGGCATCTTATGGATGGGCCGCGAGGCGCTCGAAGCGGCGTATGACATGAAGGGGGCGTTCAACGATGTGATGATCGACCTGCTCCCTGGTGCCGTTGAGGCGGAGGTCACGCGGCGACTCGACACGCTCATCGAAAAGTACGGCGGTTTCGGATCGCATGGTCGAGCGGATCAAATCTCACACCGCTTTCTGAGCGACGAGATCAGCAACCTCAAGCGGATGGGAATGATCATTCCGTCGATCTTCCTGGGCGTTGCCGCGTTTCTGCTCAACGTGGTGTTGAACCGAATTATCGCGTTGCAGCGGGATCAGATCGCCGCATTGAAAGCGTTCGGTTATTCGCATTGGGCGGTCGGACGACATTACCTCAAGCTGGTCTTCATTGTGTGCGTCATCGGAGCGATCTCTGGGACGATTGTCGGGGCAATCCTCGGTCGCAAGATGATGGGGATTTACGCGGAGTTCTATCGCTATCCCGAACTGCATTATCACTTGCCGCCGGAAGTTATCACGGCGGCGTTTGCACTCTGCACGGTGGCGACGATGGTCGGCACGCTGAACGTTGTGAGGCGAGCGGTTCATTTGCCGCCGGCTGAGGCGATGCGACCGGAGACTCCTGGCGATTTTCGACCGACGATCTTTGAACGGCTCGGCTTACAAAACTGGCTTTCGCAGATCGGGCGGATCGTGTTGCGCAACATTGAGCGGCGACCGATGAAAGCCTTCTTGTCGATCTGCGGTATCGCGATGGCGGTTGCGATCCTAGTGCTCGGTCGGTTCTCAGCAGACTCGCTCAATTGGCTGGTGCGGATGCAGTTTGAGGTGATGAATCGGCATCACATTGACGTGTCGTTGAATGAACCGACATCTCGCAAAGCGCTGCATGAGATCGAGCGACTGCCGGGTGTGATTCACGCCGAACCGCGTCGCGGGACCGGGATCAAAATCCGGAACGGGCACATCGAGCGGCGGACATTCCTGCAAGGAATCATTCCCGACCCGAAGCTCAACCACCTGATGGACCAGGATCAACAACCGGTAGAAGTTCCTGCGGAGGGGATCATCCTCAACGCAAAGCTGGCTCAGATTTTGGAGGTGCATGTCGGCGACCAACTGACGATCGAAGTATTGGAAGGTGCCCGGCGAGTGCGCTCGGTACGTGTCGCGGGACTCAACACAGAATACCTCGGCACTGTTTGTTACATGGAGGGGCGAGCGTTGAACCGGCTCGTTGGTGAAGGTCCGGCAGTGACCAGTGTCGCGATCACAGCGGATGCGGCGAACGTCGAAGACTTGTACCGCCGGTTGAAAGCCACTCCGCGAGTCGCCAGCGTGATGCTCAAGCAGGCGACGATTCAAAGTTTCCGCGACACAGTGATGAATAACTTGCTGACCATGCAATTCTTCAACGTGATCTTCGCGTGCATCATCGCGTTCGGCGTCGTCTACAACACCGCGCGAGTCGCGTTGTCGGAACGCGGCCGCGAACTGGCGAGCCTCCGCGTGCTGGGTCTGACTCGCGGTGAAATTTCACAGATTTTGCTGGGCGAACTGGCAATCCTGACGCTCGCCGCGATCCCCGTGGGACTGTTCATCGGCAATCGTTTGGCAGGACTCGTCTGCTGGTTCATGGATACTGAGCTGTATCGCATTCCGCTAATTATCGAGCCGAACACGTATGCGTTTTCGACGTCGGTGGTTTTAATCGCCGCTATCCTATCGGGTCTGTTGGTTCGACGTCGGTTAGATCACTTGGATTTGATCGCTGTTTTGAAAACCAGAGAGTAGAAGTTGTTTCATACACCGCACAGGCCGCTCGCCAGTGCGTTCATCGAAGACTCTTCACAAGGTGCAGAAAATGGTCGCTCGTGATTCGATGCGCTGGCAGATGGTGGTCGGTTTCGTGGCGAGCTTGTTCGCTTCATTCGGCGTACTGGCCGACGAGAAGGAGAGCGAAACCAAAAGCAAGTCGCGTTCGGTCGCTCCCGTCGAGATCAAGGTTGAGCCGCGAAAGCTCGGTCCCGGCGGTGCACTGAGTGTCCGGACGTTGGTGACTCGACCGATGGGGATTCCTGGTGTCATCGGTTGGACCATCGAGTCGAAACGGCATCGCGGCTATCTGATCGCGGTGGCAATCAGCCCTGATGCGAAGCAAGTGGCGACGGGAGGACTCGACGGGATCATTCGTTTGTGGGACGCCGAGACCGGGGAGTTTCAAAGAGCGTTGGTCGGGCACGACAGCTACATCTATGACCTTGCGTGGTCACCCGATGGACACACACTGGCGGCGGGAGGATCTCATGAAGCGCAAACAAAACTTTGGGACGTGCGAACGGGATTGCTGCTGCGAAGTCTCAAGCATGATTCGTGGGTCTCGAAGGTCGTGTGGTCCCCGGACGGACGGATGCTGTTGGTCTGCGGCGGTGAGAGTGGGAACGCGAAGTTTTGGGATGTGTCGTTGGGCATCGAACGGGGCAAGGTCGAGCATGGCAAGCACGTCGTGTCGGCAGTCTGGTCTCCCGACGGAGAAACGGTGGCGTTCGTGGTGACGGGGCAAGCGGTCCAGTTGTTCGATGTCTCCGCGTTCAAAGTTCGCAAGTCGCTGGGCAATCCGGCTACGGAGACGGCGTACAATGCCAGTTGGTCACCGGATAGCAAACAGCTCGCAGTGGCGACGAATCTCGGCACACAAATCTGGGATGTCGAATCCGAAATGGTCAAGCAGACGCTCGCCGGACCAATGACCGCAGTGGCTTGGGAACCGAACGGGAAAATGCTCGCGACCTCTTATTCCGGTCAGGCTGTGCAAACGTGGGACACTTCCACATGGAAGCCGCTGAAGCCGCTGACGATTGCGGGGACAGGTTTGATGTGGAGCCCGGATGGTTCTCGACTCTGCGCGTTCAGCACGGTCAATGTCCAGCTTTGGAACGTCACAACAGAGAAGCCTTTGACGCCGATTGACGCGACCGGGCCAGCATCACGAGCCGTGTGGACGACCGGCAAGATCATGGCGTCGGGCATCGGCACGCCGACGGTTTTGTTGTGGGAGATCGCCTCGGGCAAGTTGCTGCGGAAGCTCGAAGGACACACGGCGCCCATCACTGCGATCGCGTGGGCGTCGAACGACAAGACGTTGGCCTCGGCTAGTTATGACAAGACCGTCCGCGTTTGGGATGCCGTCAAAGGAGAGCAAATCAAGAAGCTCGAAGGGCACACGGATGTCGTGGCAACTTTGTCTTGGGCACCCAACGGGAAGCTGCTGGCCAGCGGCAGCTACGACAAGACCGTGCGACTGTGGGATGTTGCCACTGGCAAGTCGACGAAAACACTCGACAAACACCCGGCCGCCGTCACGATTATGGACTGGAACGGCAAGATGCTGTTAGCGGGCGGCCCGACCAACTTGGTCTGCGTTTGGAACACCACGACCGGCCAGCAAGTTCGTAAGGTCGAAATTTCGGGTGCCGCACAATCACTCGCGTGGTCGCCCGATGGCAAAGTGCTCGCGGGCGGTGGTGTCGATGAATCGCTGCGGATTTTTAATCCCGCGAACGGACAAGTTCTCAGTAGCCTTGCGCTGGCAGGCAGCCCACCGTCAGTCACTGCGCTGGCCTGGAGCACGAAGGGAGAAACGATCGCCTCTGGCCGTGGCAATCACACCGCGCAGATTTGGAATCTGCAGACGGGAAAGACGATTCACAGCGTGGCGACAATGGCTCCCGTGCAAGAGGTGATGTGGTCGGAGAGCAATCGCACGCTCGCGGTCGGGACCGCTGACCGTTGCGTGCGTTTTTTCGACACCACCAGTGGAAAGATTCGCTCGACAATGATTACAGACTCGGATCAAGTCACCGCAGTCAGCGCCGAGGGATACTATCGCGCCGTCACCGATACCGAACCCGAATTGGTCTGCGTCGTGCAAATGGAAACAACTCAGGACACGTACTCGCTTGCCGAGTTTGCCAAAAAGTTTCGTTGGAAGAACGCGCCGAAAGAGGTGCGTCTTGGAGACTGATGACCGTTCATTCGCCGCCGACTTGGCGCGCGAGGTCTGCAATCCCATGTGCTTCCCGATAAACTTCGGGCTTGTATTGGTAAGTTTTCATCTGCCGTTCGCATATGGCTGCGAAGCCGCATGTACGTAGCCGTCATCATAAAACCATTGCCCTCGGTGATAACGATCTAGGAACCTTTTTCGTGCGTTGGATCAAACGATTGTTGTGGCTGAGCGTTGCTGGCGGGATCGTGGCCGCGCTGGCCTATGGGTTCATGCCGAAGCCGGTTCCCGTTGATATCGCACATGTGGTGAAAGGCTCGTTGAGCGTTACCGTGAATGAAGACGGCAAGACGCGACTGCGCGACCGGTATCTCATCTCATCGCCGTTGGCAGGTCACTTAAGTCGGATCAAATTGCGAGCGGGTGATGCGGTCTTTTCAGCAACTGGCAGTGAATTGATGGCAGATAACTCCGGGACCACATGCTCGCTGGGATCAATGCCCGTCACCGAACTGGCTGTGATTGATCCTGTCGATCCGGTGCTGCTGGATTCACGGCAGATTGCACAGGCAGAACTACGCGTGAAGTCATCGGAGATGGCGATCAAGAGTGCCGGGGCCGCTCGTCAGAAAGCGACCGTCAATTGGGAATGGGCACGGACTGACGTCGAACGTCGCAAAGGATTGACGGGCAAAGGTGCCGGTAGCAAACAAGAACTCGAAGATGCCGAGATGCTCGTCCGCAGTCGGACAGAAGAACTCAACGCGGCAAAGTTCGCCGAAGAGATTGCTCGCTTTGAGTTCGACCTGACTCGCGCAGCCTTGTTGCGATCGCGTCCGTTGGCACCGGACGACGCGGAAAAATGGCAGCTTCGCATTCAATCACCGATCAACGGCGTCGTGTTGAAGGTCTTGCAAGAAAGCGAATCCGTCGTGCAAGTCGGAACGCCGTTGTTGGAAATCGGCGACCCGCGTGATTTGGAGATTGACGTCGAAGTGCTCTCCACCGATGCGGTGAAAATCCAGGCCGGACAAACAATGTGGCTCAAACATTGGGGGGGAGAACGTCCGCTGTCAGCACAAGTGCGACTCGTCGAACCGCAAGGCTTTTTGAAGCTCTCCGCCCTCGGTGTCGAAGAACAGAGAGTACATATTATCGCTCAATTCAATGAGCCGTTTGAATCACGTAAGACATTGGGTGACGGGTACCGCGTCGAGTCGGAAATTGTCGTCTGGCAAAAAGACGACGTGATCAAGGTCTCGACGGGCGCGCTATTCCGCGAACCGGACACAACCGATCCCGCTGACTGGTCGGTCTTCGTGATCGAAGCCGATCACGCTCGCAAAAGGCGCATAAAGATCGGTCGCCGTAACGGACTGGAAGCGGAAGTGATCGACGGGCTGCGCGAAGCGGATACGGTCATCGTGCATCCGAGCGACCGGATTGTGGATCAGATTGCCGTGAAGCCGAGGTAGAGCAAACGCAAAAGAGATTTCACCACATTGAAAGGCCAGTCAAAATGACCGTGACTCGACGTGAATTCCTTCAAGCCGGCTGTGGACTCGCAGTCGGCAGTACGTTGGGGAGTCATCTCCTCGCTGACGAGAAGCCGTTGATGGTGGATTGTCACACGCACTTTTATGACCCGACTCGACCGGAAGGCGTTCCGTGGCCAGGCAAAGGGGACAAGGTGCTGTATCGGACCGTGTTACCTAAGGACTTTCTTGAGCAAGCCGCACCGCTTGGTGTCACGAAGACGGTCATCGTCGAGGCGAGTCCGTGGGTTGAAGACAACGCTTGGCTGCTCGATGTTGCCGCGAAGAATCCGTCTGTGTTGGGGATCGTCGGCAATCTGACGCCTGGAAAGCCAGAGTTTGCCGGGCACGTCAAGCGATTTGCCGCGAACAAAAAGTATCGCGGCATTCGCATCAGTCACGGTGCGTTGAAGACGGGACTCGATCAACCGGAGTTTCTCGCGGACATTCGTCGGTTGGCGGAACATGATTTGGAACTCGACGTCAACGGTGGCCCGGATATGCCAGCTGATGTCGCTCGGTTGGCAGAAAAGCTGCCGGAGTTGCGTATCGTCATCAATCACTTGGGCAACGTGGACATTGACGGCGGCCCGGCTCCACTAGCCTGGATCGCTGGCATGCGAGCGGCAGCAAAGCAGGCTCGCGTCTTTTGCAAAGTGTCAGCACTCGTCGAACACGCGCGACCCAAGTCGGGTGAGAAGAAAGTCCCGGAAGAGGTTGAGTTCTATCGCCCAATCCTCGACGCGATTTGGGGCATTTTCGGCGACGACCGTTTGATCTACGGCAGTAATTGGCCGGTGAGCGACAACGCGGCCTCGTATCGCACGCTCTTTTCGATCGTGAACCAATATGTGCAAGCTCGTGGCCGAGCGGCGACAGAGAAGTTTTTCAGCAAGAACTCGCAGGCCGCATATCAGTGGATGAGTCCCGCTATCAAGTCAAACTGAGCATCTTATTTATTTGGCGAACAAGATCATTGATTGCCATTCTTGAATCTGGTTCGACTCTTCCGAACAGCGCTCCACATGTTTTCTTCGGGCCTTTTATGCAACCACAAGTCCAAACGATTTCCGAGCTGACTGGCGAGATAAAAGATCTCATCGAAGGGAACTTGCCAGAGGTGTGGGTACAGGGTGAAGTCTCCAACTGCATCAAGGCGAGTTCCGGGCACGTGTACCTGACTCTGAAGGATGAGAAGGCGCAGTTGGCGGCGGTGATCTGGCGAAACGCGGCCTCGAAGTTTCGGTTCGAATTGCACGATGGATTGCAGGTCGTTGCTAATGGCTCAGTGGAAGTTTACGCGCCGCGCGGTTCGTATCAGCTCATCATTCGGCAGTTGGTCCCGCAAGGTGTCGGAGCGCTCGAACTCGCATTTCGGCAGATGCACGCGAAGCTCGCGGCGGAAGGACTCTTTGAACCGCATCGTAAGCGGTCAATCCCGATGTTTCCGCGTAAGATTGCGTTGATCACCAGCCCGACCAGTGCGGCGGTGCGTGATCTCATTCAGGTTATCACTCGGCGTTGGCGAGCAGCCGACATTGTGGTTGTACCCGTGAAAGTACAAGGTGACGGAGCGGCTGCTGAGATCGCTGCTGCACTGCGAAACGTGCATCTTATTCCGCACGTCGATGTGGTTATCTGTGGCCGAGGCGGCGGCAGTCTCGAAGATTTGTGGGCATTCAACGAGGAAGTTGTTGCCCGGGCGATTGCCGCTTGTCAGATCCCAGTGATCAGCGCGGTTGGCCATGAGATCGACGTGACGATCGCCGACCTCGTGGCCGACGTGCGAGCGTTAACCCCCAGTGAAGCGGGTGAGCGAGTTGTTCCGCATCAAGAGGAAGTGCGACAAGCACTCGATGGTCTTAAACAACGACTCGTCTCCGGCCTGCGCGATCGAGCTGCGACAGCTCGTTTGAGGCTCGACAATCTCGCATCACGCCGAATCATCGCTCGCCCGTTTCAGCGGGTACACGATGAGTTTACGCGGCTCGATGAACTCGAAGCTCGGCTCTTGCGAGCTGCGCGTCAGCGAGCGATTGCCGCGCGGCAAAAACTCGATTTGGCGGCGGCAACACTCGATGCACTCAGTCCGCTGAAGGTGCTCGGTCGCGGTTACTCAATCACTCGCAAAACAGACTCGCGCGAGATCATCCACTCGTCGGAGCAACTGGCAATTGGCGATCAAATCACGACAATGCTTGGCCACGGCGAAGTCGTCAGCCGCATCGAAGCAGTGTCAGCCGCGTCCGAAATTTGAGCCAGTTCATGCCCGAAGCCAATCCGTCGTCTGAGTCTCCCTCTTTTGAAAACTCGCTCGCTGATTTGCAGCGGATCGTTGCTGATTTGGAAGACGGTCGAGTTGGCTTGGAAGAATCACTCGCTCGCTTTGAACGCGGCATTGGACTGCTCAAGACCTGCTATCAAGTTTTGGAGAACGCCGAACAGCGAATCGAGCAACTTGTCGGTCTGAAGTCCGACGGGACGCCCATCACGAAGCCGTTCGACGGCTCCGCAACCGCTGATGCCGAAGTTCCGACTGCCGGTCGTCGCCGTGTGAAAAAGGCTAAGCCGGAACCGGAAGCGAAGCCAACAGAAGTGGTCGGTGAATCGGATGAGGATTCTGGGTTCCTCTTCTGATTGAGTGTTGAGGCGTCCGCCCTCGCTGACGCTTCGAGTGACATGGCGGCGGCTACTCGTACAACGCCTCAAGCTCGCGTTCGTACTTTGCGAGGATATGTCGACGGCGGACCTTCATGGTGGCGGTCAACTCTCCGTCAGCCAGTTGAAACGGTCGATCAAGCAGCAAGCATTTTTTGACACGCTCTGGCTGGCTGACCGCCTGCATGACAAGGTCTATCCGCGATTGCATGAATGCGTTGAGCTTTTCGCACGTTAGAAAACCAAGATCGACTGTCCAATCACAACCAAGCGTTTGAACTGCTTGCCTTAATAACTTTTCATTCGGAACGATGAGTGCGCTGATGAAATGCCGACCGTCTCCGTAAACGACGGCTTGGTCTATATACGAATCGCTGACAAGCAGGCGTTCGAGTTCGCTGGGCGCGATGTTCTTTCCGGCTGATGTCACAAAGAGATCTTTCTTGCGATCGGTGATTGCCAGATAGCCGTCATCATCAAGAGTGCCAACATCGCCAGTCAGCAACCAACCGTCACGAATCACTTCTGCCGTGGCGGCAGTGTTTTTCCAATAGCCCAGCATGACATGCGGGCCTCGTGTCAGAATTTCGCCATCATCGGCGATGCGGACTTCGACATCATCAATCGCTTGTCCCACGGTTCCGATTCGGCAAGAGCGAAGCGAGTTGAACGCGATGACGGGCGAACTTTCCGTGAGCCCGTAACCTTCCAGCAACGGAAGTCCCGCCGCGAAATACGCTTCGCAAACATGTCTGGGTAGCGGTGCGCCTCCGGACGTCAGTTGTTTGATGCGCGGGCCAAACAGTTCCCGCAGTTTGGCTGCTTGCTCGCTGGGAGGTGACTCTTTGATGTTGTTCCAGACTTTTTCATAGAACCTCGGGACAGCAGTCAGCCATGTCGGTTGAATCGCCTTCAAATCGTCAATGAGTGTGTCGAGCGATTCGGCCAGCGCGACAATGATTTCAGATGATGTTGTGAGATAATGATCGACGGTTCGAGCATAGATGTGGCTGTATGGCAGCCAACTCAGCAACACGTCGCCTGGGTCCAAGAACGAAATCTTTCCGGTCGCCACGGCGTTTGAAAGCAAGTTGTGGTGCGAAAGCATCACACCTTTGGGTTGCCCCGTTGTGCCGCTGGTGTAGATGATCGTGGCCAGATCAGTGGGTTGGATTGCGGCCTCTCGCTGAGCAATCTCGGCGACGGCAGCGGCTCCCGCCTGGCGGCCCCGATCTTTGAGCTCCTCCCAACTGAGCACGTTTAGCGTGCAGCCTTCGGGCACTGAAATGGACTCAAAGCTCACCATGAATTCGAGCGTCGGCAGCGAGGCGATTGCGGCGAAAACTTTGTCCGCTTGATTTTGGCCGTTGACGAAAATGCCTCGGCATTCGCTGTGTCCGACTTGATACTCGACTTGCACCGTCGCGAGGGGTGCGTGGAGAGGAACATCAGCGGCACCAGTGCTGAGTACTGCGTGGTCAGCAATGAACCACTCGACTCGATTCTCGCTTAAGATCGCGATGCGGTCACCGGCGTTGACTCCGAGCGAGATTAACCCCACCGCAGCGAGGTCTGCTTGTTGACGATAGTCCGCCCAAGAAAGATCGCGATACACACCTTGCTGCTTGTATTTCAAAGCAGTTTGCGAGCCGAGTCGATTCGCGGTTCCGCGATGCAGGTCGCAAAGGTGGCGATCAGTCATTAACACGCCTCGTGCCAGTAACGCCTCTTCAAGTCCCTAACATCCAGGACTTTTCAATACGAAGAAGAAGACAGTATGTGTTTTTGGTGAATTCTGAAAGACGCAAAGTCTAATAATATCCGGCTTCTAGGGCGTTCCCTGACAGTTCTGAAGACTCCTCTTGGCCCATTTTGAAGCGACTACTAGCATCCCGCCGTCAATCGCGGATTGTTGCGTGTTCGGGAACACATGCCGCCACAGCGATTAGGCCAGGAAGGCCGATTTCATGCCGCAAGCGAATGTCAGTCGCCGGCTCAAAGAGCTTGAGGTTCGTCGTATCTGTGTGATTAAACCCAGTGCGTTGGGGGACGTAGTCCAAGCATTGCCGCTGCTCCCGGTGCTGCGAGA
>JAPLNX010000432.1 GCA_026400935.1 Planctomycetia bacterium
CAGAAATCGATCCGTGATCCACAGCGTCGGACATCCTGTCGCTCCCAGAAATATTGGCAGATGAACATCTGAAAATATCTCTGGCGCAAACCGCGTGCCGCGATCATGAATTGCTGGAAAACTTACGTACAATCAACAGAGCACTACATGGCGGGCCTCGCCGCGAGCACGACGGACATTCCGGCAGCACTTTCGGGGGCGTTTGTCGTTCCGAATAACGGAACTTACACGCTGACGGTCTCTGTCGCGGATGATGATGGTGGGTCCGACATCGCCGAAACAACATTCATCACTAAGAACGTCGCACCGACGATCGTTGATCTCAATCCCAGTTCTGCGACCGGCGTCATCGGCGCGAAGCTGACGTTTGATGCTCGCGATGTTTCCGATCCTGGTGTAAACGACACGTTGACTTATCTATGGGCCGTCACGACCAACAACGGTCAAACGGTTCCGCCATCGGAAGATGTCGAGTTCAATTTCACTCCGCTTTACTCGGGCGTTTATTCCGTTTCGCTGACAGTGACCGATTCGGACGGAGCAGCAACGACTCAGACGCAGACGTTCAACGTCAATCCGATCGCGGTCGCAACCATGACTCCCGCGTCACCGGTCCAGGCATTTTCATTAGTGACTTTGGACGGCAGCACGTCGAGCACCTTGGCCCCGCAAGGACCGCTATTCGGTGAGAATCAACAGGTTCGCCGTGAGTACCAATGGGCGACATCGGCCGGACTCTTCGTCCCTTCGTACTCCGCAACGGTGTTGTCCGGAGCGCCACTGCTGTACTACCCGTTGAATGAAACGTCTGGCACGCAAGCCGTCGATGCGTCAGGCAATGCTCGGCACGGTACTTACACTGGAGCAGTGCGGTTCGGAGATGCCAGCGCGACTCCAAAACTTGGCACTGCTGTTGGCTTCTTGAATGGCAGCCCCGACACCAGTGTCGCTGTCCCGGCATTGGGGACACAGACACAACTGACATTCGAAACCTGGATCAAACCGGCCAGCTACGACACCTTGGACACGATCTACAACAGCAACTCTTTCCCCGCCGGTGCGGTGCATTTGCAATTGGCCTCGTCGGGGGCGGTGCGGTTTTCGCAGCCAGGTCAAGCAAATCGCGACTTCGGTTCGTCAGCCAACTTCCCGCTCAATCAATGGACCTATTTGGTCGTCACACACAATGCGAGTACCGGATCAGTCTCTGTCTATGCAAACGGGTTGCTCGTTGGGACTCAGGCAGGCAACGCTGTCACTCCGAACTTGCCGGCCGCGAACATTGGTGCCTGGGATGGGACCACCCGCGAATTCAATGGCTCGATCGACGACTTCGCAATCTATGGCCGAGTTTTGTCTGACTCGGAAATTAAGCAGCACTACGCCGCACGACTCATCGATACGCCAACGATCAACGTCGTTCCCACGACCACCGGCACACACTCTGCCACGCTGACCGTGACCGACGTTTTCACGACGGACGGCGTTGCTGGCGAAACTCGGCTGTCCAACTCGCAGACGATCAACTTCAACGTCACCGCCGCGCCGACTTTGGACATCAGCCGGTTGCCAGCCGCCCCAGTCGAAGGAGACGTGATCACGCTCAACCCCAACAACCTCTCGGCGTTGCCGCAGTTGAGTGGCACGAGCGTCGGTTCGCGGACGTACCAGTGGAGTGTGACATCGACCAACGGTCAGTCGATCACGAACGGCACCGCCGAATCGTTCGCGTTCGTCCCCAGTGATGAGGGTACTTACACCGCGACGCTCACTGTCACTGACAGATTCGGAGCACAGACTGTCGTAAACTCAAAGGTCTCGACCATCGCGGTCGTCAACGCCGCGCCGGCGTTCATCATCGACGGCGACGCGACGCTAATTCTCGGTTCGCCGAACGACATATTGATCCGCTTCACCGATGGCGGTGCGTCCGACACATTCACCTATACGCTGAATTGGGGAGACGGCACGGTCAACGATACCGGTTCTGCCACGAGCGTCGCGAACGGCATTGGCCGAGTCGGCATGATCAGCGGCACGCATAGTTACGCCACTGAAGGGAACAAGACAGCGACGATCACTGTCAACGACAATGATGGCGGTTCATCCGTCAGTACGTTCACGATCTTTGATCGAACCGTGCCGACGGCTGACATCGTCGATGTCACGGCCGATCCGCGCAACACGAATGCCGGGACGGTCACGATCAACTTCAGCGAAACGGTCACGGGAGTTGGCATCAGCGACTTCGTGCTGACTCGCGGAGGGTTGGCAGTGGACATCAGCGGTTTGACCGTCACACAGGTGACGACCAGCCAATACACGCTCAACTTGTCGAGTGTCACGGCCACTGCGGGAGTTTATGAACTGACGCTGTTGGCGGCTGGCACGAGCATTCAAGACTCCGCCGGCAACTTGGTCACGAAATCCGTGAGCGATCTGTGGACGATGGACCTGACCGCTCCCACCGTGACGCTGACCAACTTCGGTGCCGCGCCGCTGAGCGCTGCGACAGGGACGGCAACCTTCACCTTCAGTGAACCAGTCACCGGCTTCGATCTGGCCGACTTGTCGCTGACTCGCAATGGCTCAAACGTCAGTCTGGCTGGTTTGACGCTGACTCAAGGTTCGAGCATCGAGTTTTCGCTCAACCTGAGTACCGTGGCGGCAACGTTCGGTAACTATGTGTTGACGGTTTCTGGTAGTGGTGGCATTCAAGACCTCGCCACGAATGCGCTGGCGTCCGGGAACTCCAGTTGGTCCATCGAACAAGTGGCTCCGACCGCAACGATCACCATCGCGGGAAATGATCGTCGTCGAACGGACATCGGCAACGTGGCGATTGCTTTCAGCGAAAACGTCACCGGCTTCAACTTGGCGGACCTGACGCTCACGCGAAATGGCTCAGCGGTCAGCTTGACTGGCTTGTCGCTCGTGCAACTCAGTCCCTCGGAATACACGATTGATCTGTCGTCGGTCACAGCGGCAGAAGGGGGCTACGTTCTGACGCTAACTGCCGCAGGTTCTGGGATTCAAGATCGGGTCACGAATGCGATGGCCGTGAATTCCACGACGAGTTGGACGGTCGATACGACGGCTCCAACGGCGAACGTCGTGGACGTCACGCCCGATCCGCGCACGACGGAAGTCGGTGTGGTCACAATCACGTTCAATGAGCCCGTGATTGGGCTGACGATTGGCGATGTGATGCTGACTCGCGATGGCTCGGTTCTCGACCTGACTGGCACGCCGATCACGCAGATCAGTTCGACGCAATACGAAATTGATCTGACCGACTTCACGCGATTTGATGGAACTGTGTTTAACGAGTTGGGTGTTGGAGCGCCGTTCTCCGCGATCGTGCCTGGACAGTATATGTTGTCCGTCAGCGCGGCGAGTGGAACGGTGATTGATGCGGCGGGTAATCCGTTTGCGGCTGATGTGAACGACTCGTGGGTCATCGACCTCAGTGGTCCAGTCGCGAGCTTTGCCGGGCTGCCGACCTCGCCGATCAATACGACGGTCGGCCTCGTGACGGTGACGTTTGATGAACCAGTCACGGGCGTTGGGCTCAGCGATTTCACGCTGACACGGAATGGCTCCGCCGTCAGTTTGACGAGTGTGCCATTCGTCGCGGTCAATTCGACAACTTACACATTAAACCTTGCGACCGTCACAACGCTCGCCGGCACTTACCAGTTCAAGCTCGCGGGAACTGGCTCTGGCATCATAGATTCTGTGGGCAACGCGATCGCTGGCGAAGCGATTGGTCAATTTGAAATCGACAAGACGGCTCCGACGGCTGTGCTTGATAGTGTGACACCAACTTCACGCAGCTCAGCGGTGGGCGTGTTGGCCGTGACGTTCGATGACCCTGTGAGTGGTGTCGATCTCAGCGACTTCTCGCTGACTCGCGGTGGTGTCGCCGTGGACATGAGCAACGTCACGATCACGCAGATCAGTGAGGCTCGTTACGAAGTGGATTTGTCGAGCGTCACGGATTTCAGTGGCGTGTACGTCTTCTCGTTGAACGCGGGGACGGCGCAGATTGAAGATGTCGCCGGGAACCTCTTTGCCACGACGCTCACGACCACCTGGACCACCGACACGACGGCCCCAACAGCGACGCTGTCTGGTGTGCCAGCGACTCCGCCACGCAACAGCCCGGTCGGTCTCGTGACCGTGACGTTCAACGAAACGGTCAGCGGAGTTGATACTGCTGACTTCACGCTGACGCGTAGTGGCACGGTGATCGACTTGTCCGCCCTCACGGTGACGCCCGTCAGCGGGACGGTCTACACGCTGAACTTGGCAAGCGTCACGGCCGAGGCGGGCGATTATCAACTGACACTGCGAGCCAATGGCTCCGGCATCACGAACAACGCCGGCACGACAATTTTGGAAGACAAGGTCGCAACCTGGTCCACCGACCTGACCGCTCCCACGGCCAGCATCAGCAGTGAAACGCCAGACGCCACGAATGTGTCCCTGGGCATCGCAACCATTGAATTCAGTGAAGACGTGACCGGCTTGAACCTCGCGGACTTTACGCTGACTCGCGATGGCTCATCGGTCAACCTAACCGGCGCGACGCTGACTCCGGAATCTGCCTCGCGGTATTTGCTTGATCTGTCGAACCTCACCGCTACGGCAGGCCAATACGTCTTGTCGTTGACCGCCGGAACCTCCGGCATTGTGGATGTGGCCGGCAACGCGCTGGCAGCAAACCTATCGCTCAGCCGAACGGTTGATGTCTCGGCTCCGATCGCGGGCATTGTCGCGGTCACTCCCAGGGCCAGCGCGCATAACTGGGTAATCTAGGGCGACTTGCGCTCTTTCTGTTTGTATGGTATCTCTGTCTCCTGGAATATGTCTGCGTGAGTTCTCTGGTCGTGTGACTATGGGCTGGAGCGCAGGAGTCCAGACCA
>JAPLNX010000343.1 GCA_026400935.1 Planctomycetia bacterium
CTACGACACGGGATCTGCGAGCGCTACGATTGGCTACACAGGACTCGAACCTGTCGACATGATCGGGAGCACGATCACCGATTTGGTCTTCAACCTCCCTGCGGGGAGTGCCAATGACTTCAACCTCGAAGACGATGGCAACTTGGCAAATGGGCTGAGTCGGATTGTCAGTAACGGTGGACTTTTTGAAACGACCGTCTTCGCCAACCCGACTGGCTCGCTGACGATCAATGCCGGTGGACTTGGCGACTACTTCAACTTCTATCGGTTGGATAACAGCTTCACGGCACCGGTCACGTTCAC
Organism: Planctomycetia bacterium; assembly: GCA_026400935.1. GTDB lineage: Bacteria > Planctomycetota > Planctomycetia > Planctomycetales > Planctomycetaceae > SXKJ01. The sequence goes on from JAPLNX010000343.1 coordinate 304, forward strand.
GGGCGGAGCGGGTGCCGATCGGATGTACTTCCACACGGCAGCGGCGACGAACATTGTTCCGGCGGGCGGAGTGAACTTTGTTGGGAGCGGCAACAACGACGGCTTCGCGATCTTCGCGGGATACGCGGCGACCAACGTCGATTACAGCTTCACGAACCAGACCGACGGAACGATCACAATCGACGGAAAGGTCATTTCATTCGATGACATAAGCGTCGCAGTGGGAGGTTTTGATCTGCTCGTTTCAACGAATCGCTCGTTCCAGTTCGCAGGGACGAACGACACGATCACGTTTGGCGATGATGCTGTTGGGAACGACAACGTGGATCGCGTGCAAAGCACGGCGTCGTCAATCGTCGTGGACTTCATCAGCCCGACGAACAGCTTGTTCCTCAAAGGTGGCGGCGGTGACGACAACATCACCATTGGCTCGAACGCTGGAATCGACGCGCAGTTCGTGGCCTCGGTGACGGTTGATGGTGAGGCCGACATCGACAGCATCACTCTTGTGGCCGGTCTGCCTACAATCAGCGCTCTGACCACGACTTCGGATTACATCACTCCTTTGCCCGCGCTGACAATTGGTGCGGGAGGTCTCAGCATCACGTCGAGTGCGGGCAGTATCGTTGTGAACGGCAGCCTAACTGTCGGCGGATCGCTGCTGCTGGACTCGCTGATGGGAGATAACGTCTTCGTCAATTCGGGGGCTGCTGTGACTGCGGCGGACGTCACCTTGAAAGCCAAACACGACGTCAATTTGGCGAGTTCCGTCTCTGGGACAAACGGGATCAGCGTCACTGACACTGTCGGCGATTTCCTGTTACTCAACGGCGGCAGCCTGACTTCGACCGCCGGCAATTTGGTGATTTCGGCTTCTGGGGCGATTACTGGGACAGCCGGAGCCGTGACGATCTTTGGGACAACAACTCTGACCGCCGGCTCCACACGCGACATCGCGTTGGATAACACCGGCAACGATTTCACCGGAGCCGTCTCGATCGTTTCCGGAAGTGACGTCAGCCTCCGCGATGACAACACTGGTTTCATCCTCGGCGCAACGAACGTATCAACCCGCCTGACCGTGAACAGCGACGACACCATCACTCAAACCTCGCCCATCACCGGAGCTGGTGGCCTCACCAAGCAAGGGGTCGGGACTTTCATTCTCGACCAGACCAACACCTATCTCGGCACAACGCTCGTGAGCGCTGGAGTGCTCGCCGTGAACGGTTCGATCACGAGCGACGTCACCGTCGATCCCAGCGGCACGCTGCACGGAATCGGGACCATCACCGGAAACGTCATCGGAGCAGGATCGCTCTCGCCAGGCAACAGCCCAGGCAATAGTCCGGGCGTCATGACTATCAACGGCGATTTCGCGCCGACCGGGACTGTTAACTTCGAGGTCAACTCAACCTACGCCGTCGCTGGCTCTGATTACGATCAATACGTCATCAACGGCACCGTGGACCTGAGCGGAGCAACGCTCACGTTCACCAACAATGTCGTTGGCACTCCCGCCAACGGCACCATTGTGACCCTGATCAACAACACGTCCGCCAATCCCACAACTGGCAGCGCGAGCCCAGCCAACGGCACGACAGTCTTAGGCGGCGATTTCAAAATCTTTTACGATGGCGGTACTGGAAATGAAGTCGTTCTAAACGAAGCTTTCGCGCCGTCAGTGAGCAGCGTGACGGCCAACGACACATCAATCACGGACTCGGACACGCCGGGTGCGGGGACGTTCACCGTCACCGTGGTCTTCGACGAGTCGATGGACACGACGGCCACGCCCACGCTGACCTTCGCAC
>JAPLNX010000100.1 GCA_026400935.1 Planctomycetia bacterium
GCTGCTGAAGCCGCCGCCGGCGTCAGTCGCTTTGATCGTCAGCGTATATTTGGCGAGTGCCTCGAAGTCGATCTTCGTCGCATCGTTGACTCGAATAACGCCGCTGTTGTCGATCTTGAAAGCGTTGTTCGTGTTGCCGGTGAGGATTGAGTACGCCGTGATCGCGGCTCCTTCGGGATCGACGGCGGTGACGGTGCCGACTTGGGTGTCGTTCGTCGTGAATTCCGAAATGCTCAACACCGCCACAGTCACTCGCGGCACATCATTCACCGCAGTCACCGTCAGCAGGAAAGTGTCCGTCGCGGTCGTACCGCTCGAATCCGTCGCCGTCACCGTGATCGTTGTCGTCCCGAATTGATCGAGCGCCGGCACCAACTGAATGGTTCTCGCCCCGAGGCTCCCACCCAGCACAATGTTCGCCGGAAGATTCGGAACCAAATTCGTGTTCGACGACGTTGCCGTCACTGTGATCGCATTCAAATTCACGAGCTTGTCGTCCACATCATCCACCGTGAACTTGATCGCCGCCGTCGGCGTGTCTTCGGCGGCCGTCACATCGACGATGTTGCTGATCGTCGGCGGAGCATCGTTGACTGAGTTGACCGTCACGTTGATGGTTTGCGTCAGCGAATTCACGTTCGGAGCGGTGCCGCTGCCATTGTCGGTCACCGTAAATTTCAGCTCGCTGCTGCCGAAAAGATTGGCGACCGTCTTGTACGTCAGACCTTGCAACTCCGTGGCGGTGACCGTTCCGTTGACTGCGACTGCGGTCGTGCCGTTCGCTTTGAAGAGTTTGATGAACGACGGAATCGCCGTGATCTTGTATATCAGCGTTTGAGCCGCCTCATCGGTCGCCGCTGCCGGGCCGGGCGCGTACGTCACCGCACTCAGGCCGAGTAGTATCGCGGTGGTATTGGCACTGTCTTCATTGATGTTGATGGTCGGCAAATTTCCGAACGAACGAATTGGTGCATCGTTGATCGGCTTGATTGTGATCGTGAATGTTGTTGGTCCAGAGGAGTCGGAGCCCCCTCCAGCGACACCTCCGTCATCCTTAAGCACGATCGAGATGGTTGCCAGTCCGTTGGCATTCGCGGCAGGCGTGTAAGTCAGCGAGCCGTTTGCTGAGATCGCGGGCTGCACACTGAAGAGCGAGTTGTTGTTGTTTGTCACGACAAAGTTGACGGTCTGCCCGGCATCTCCCGCCCCAGTACTGATCGCGGTCACCCACGTATTAACGACCTGCGATCCCGCGTCCTCATTCACGGAAAGGTTCGCTCCTTTGGTGAAACTCGGAGCTTTGTTCAAACCGGTGAGTTGAATCGTGAAGGTCTGCGCCGCGCTGAGGTCCGCGCCGCCATTGGCAGTCCCGCCGTTGTCATGCAGTTTGACGGTGACTGTGATCGGACTCGACGTTGTTGTCCCCAACTTCGGCTGAAACGTCAACGTGCCGCCTGGCTCGATCGCCGGAGCGGTTTCAAACAGGCCTAAATCGGATGCTGAGACAGTGACTTGGAAATCGACGACCTGCCCAACTTCATAAGCAGGCCCAGCAATGATGCTGCTGGCCCAACCGCTGATGGACCGCACAGCTCCGTCTCCAGCCGTGATGATGTTCGCACCCTTCGCGAAGCTGGGTGCCGCGTTTATGAAGCCGACGGAAATCCGAAAGATGTCGCTCACAGTCGCATTGTCGGCATCCTTCGCGGTGACTTTGATGTCGAGGTTCCCGATGTCACTCGTGGTCGGCGTTCCTGTGAAAGTTCGCGTTGCGGGAGTAAACGTCAGCCAACTCGGGAGCGATGTTCCATCAGACTTCATCGCGGTGAACGTCAACGAGTCTCTCGCGTCGGAGTCAGCAAAGGTGTTGCTCGCAAACGTCAGCGAGAATGCGACGCTTGCCAAAGTGCTCTGATCCGCGATCGGATTTGCAATGGTCGGCGACTCATTTGCGTTGTTAACGGTGACGTTGATGGTTTGAGTTTCTGTACCGCCGTTACCGTCGTTTGCCCGAACCTGCACAACGTAGATGTTGTCGGTATTTGAATCAGTGGGGCTTTCAAAGTTAGGGGCAGTTGCGAACGTCAATACGCCGCCGTTGGTGATGGTGAATTTGTCTTGATCTGCGCCACCGATGATTGAAAACGTAACGTTTTGAGTCGGTTGATCTGCGTCGGTGGCCGCAACCGTGACTACGGCGGTCGAGTTCTCCGCGACACTTGGCGCACCCGTTGATGTGAAGACTGGACTGTTTTCGTTGACCGGCGTAACAGTGACGTTGATGGTTTGATTCGTTGTGCCGCCGTCGCCATCGGTGGCTTGAACTTGCACGACGTAAGTGTTGTCGCTGTTGGAGTCCGTGGGGCTCTCAAAATCCGGAGCCGTCGCAAAGGTCAGCCCGCCGCCGCTGGTGATGTTGAATTTGTTCTGATCTGCGCCGCCGACGATCGAGAACGTGACGGTCTGAACTGGCAAGTCTGCGTCAGTGGCAGTCACTGTGAGCACGGCGGTCAAGTTTTCAGCAACGCTTGGGGTGCTCGTTGACGTGAAGATTGGATTATTGTCATTGACCGCAGTCACTGTGACTGTGACGGTCTGATTGGCGGTGCCGCCGCTGCCATCGTTGGCTCGAATCTGGACAACATAGACGTTGTCGGTATTCGAATCAGTGGGATTTTCAAAGTTCGGGGCAGTGGCGAATGTCAGAACGCCACCACTCGTGATGTTGAATTTGTTCTGATCTGCGCCACCGACGATAGAGAACGTCACGGACTGCGCGGGGAGGTCACCGTCCGTCGTTGTCGCAGTGAGCACGGTCGTGGAATTCTCGGTGACGTTTGCCGTGGCATTGGAAGTGATGACAGGAATCAGATTCTGTGACGTTCCTTGCTCAAGGCGCAGAACACCGCCTGTTTGGGTAAGTTTGTCATAGTTGATTCCGTCAACAACGACAGTTCCATTCGCGGACCACCCTGAGTTAATGCTGATCGAGTCGTTGTTGTCACCGCGCACGGCTAGCGTTCCGCCAAACATCAGCACTTCGACGAAGGTCAGCTGCACTGAGTTTGCACCGAGGCCGCGCAGATCGATCGTTTCGACGCCGCTGAATTGACCGTCTATCAGCTGACGCAGATCGAAGGATTGCCCGGAGCTATTTGGTGACAACGTGTCGCGACCAGTACCACCGTGAAATTGAATCGCACCGGATGTCAGTAGGCTGGCTGTAGTGGAATCAATCAGCAACGTGTCGTCATCGTTCGACCCGTTAATGATCAGTACCGACACCGAACTGGGAGTTGCCAGCGCGGCCGAATGCCCGTTGATCAGCACTTCGAGCAGTCCATTATTCATCCGGACTAGGAACGTATCGGCCTGGCCATCGTTCGCTGCGTCATGCGCGGGATCATTGCTTGCTGACAGAGTAAGCGTTGTGGCTGCGTTGACGATCTCGATCGGGACGACTTGGTAATCGACGGTCGATGATCGCAACGAGGCCGATGCTGCTGATGAAGCTCCTGCTTGGAACGCGGTTGCCACGGTGATCTTTTCGGTCCCGACGAAATTCGTAAACGGCGTCACGGTTGTGGAACCCGTGTCGAAATTAACGGCGTAGGACAATTTTGAGGCGCTCGCTGTGTACGGCACCAAAAATTTGTTCGCAGAAAGCGCTGCTTGACTCAGGAACTTATTCGCGGCACCTCCTTGATTCGGATCAGCATCTTGGACCGACAGCGGAAATGAGATCGCCGTGTTCTTCAACGTTCGGATGGACGGGACGTCATTCAGAAACGGATTTGCGACAACACCGTCGGCGGTCGCGGTGACGTGGAAAGTCTGCTCATAGAAGTTTCCGTCCGAGTCGGTGACTCGCACGGTCACATCGGCGGCACCGGTCGCACCTTCCGGAGCCTTCAACATCAACACAGAGTTCTCGTTGTCTGTAACGACATCGACGGAGGTCATCGTTACCGTCGTGATGGGGCGATCGTCGTCATCCACGGCGACGTTGCTGATCGCCTCACGCACAGATTCTCCTTCAACCAGCACGCCGAAGATGGAATGCTGAAAATCGAGATGTCGTTGTGGGCCTTCGGTGATAAAAAACTGCGAGTCGTTCGTGTCATCTGTTGTCTTCGCCATCGACAACAGACCCGTGCGGTTGTGCTGCAAATCGACGTTGAACTGATCGTCAAATTGTCCCAGCGAGGAACCTCCCGATCCCGTCCCCGTGGGATCACCTCCTTGAATCACAAAGTTATTGAGCACTCGGTGAAAGATGACGCCGTCAAAAAAATTGCTATTCGCAAGCTGCTTAATGTGCTCGGTGACTCGCGGAGTGAGGTCATCAAACGTGTCGAACAGCATGTCACCAAAATTGGCGACGGAAATTTTCAACGCGCCGTTTCGAGGCCGAACGGTTGCCGTCAGTCCGGCGGTGTTATTTGAAACAGTCACCGTATAAGTCAGCGTCCCGCCGTCCAGGTCTGAGCCGTCAACCGGAATTAATAGCGGCGAACCGCTCAAAATAGCCTGAGTTCCGATGGCCACAAACGTTGGAGTGTTGCCGGTCAGTACGAGACGCGATTCGAGCCGTTCAGCAAACATGTGCCCGGAGTAAGTCGAATAAGAGGCACGCCGATTTGTGTTCTTCCCCCAGAAACTCAAAACCCCAAGCCGGTAAGCCGCCTGCTCAACGAGAAAATTGCTGCGTTCTCGCTGTGTCTGAAACCATTTGGTATTCAACGCCCAGCGTGACAACCAAGATGACCACTTCATTCCAACAAATCCTTCGGCCCCGACTCAGCAACCCCGCAAACGTTTCTCGTCAGGTGAGCCGGACGCACCGGTTCTCGGACTCTTCAACATCAAGTTAGGGAACTGATGCTCGACAAGCTCACCTACGCCAGTTTTTTTGCGGGTCTATGACAAACCGGTAAGACGATAAGAGCTCTCTGGAATGGCCGTCCAGAGACAAATTATGTGTCTCGCAATTCCGTGTGTACGACAAAGTCAGAGCGACCTCACGGCTTGCGGTACACAACGCCTCGATCAATCTGTTGAAAGCCAACCGACTTGAACGTTGCGATTGCTCCGGGATTATCTTCGGCGATGTGAGCTTCAGCTAAGGCGACTTGCTCTTGTCGCATACGACGAATGACCTCAATGAGCAGTGCTTGCCCATGTCCTTGTCGGCGGGCAGCGTCTTTAACCTCCAGCTCACTAACGCCGATCGCACGTTGTCCCCAAGGTCCAATGTAGAGATCAAGCCAGCTGACGGTCGCTCCGGCTACCTCTGGCCCGCCCCCTTTTGGCATCAGCCTGAATCGGACATTCTCCAAGCGACCATATCGAGCGAACCACCACCACGTTGGGTTTTCGGGGAGCGCAAAAATGAACGGGTCCATCTTGCGGCGAATTAAGCTCAATCGGAAGCTGATTGGATCACCCACGCTCAGGCTGCGTTGCAACACGGCGAACGATTGAGCCGGCTGATATCCCTGAGCGGTGAAAAACGGAGCCGAGGCCGCATCAGACTCCAGAAATCCCGAAAGCTGTGCTCCTCCGTAAAGCCCCAGGTAGAACGAATCACACGGTGCCGCGGGGCCAGCTTGAATTGAGAGTGCTCCTAATTCGCGAAGATAGGACTCGGCTCGTGCGACTAATTCACGACCGATCCCCTGACGCCGATGTGCTTCGTCAACCATCACCACGCAGATTGCGCCGAGTGTATTATCAACCCAAGATTCGACTGAGTTACTGCGAAATCCTGCATGAACAAAACCGATCTGGCGTCCTTCATTACACGCAACGATCAAGCCCAGCGGATCGAAGTAATGCTGAGCGATCACCAACCGATCGAAGGCTTCGTAGCGAAACCCACTGGCCGCTCCGCGACCGAGGCCGCACTCATGCCACAATCTCACAAGCTGTGGGAGATCGCTGTTCCGAAACGGCCGATATTCGATCACTGAGTTCACCTCACTGCTTGCTCAGAAGCAGATATTCAAGTTGTTCAACCACAAGCCCGAAGCGTAAACGAGGGAAGACGCGAACATTCCTCGCTCACGCTTCGTGCTAGTGTGAAACTGAGCGATCAAGCCTTCTTGTCAATCTGCTGCCGAGCTGCCGCTACGACTGCTTCTGCCGTGAAACCGAACTTTACCAGCAAGTCTTTGAGCGGTGCGGAGGCTCCGAACGATCTCATGCCGATGATCGCCCCTTGAGTCCCTGCGTAACGCTCCCAACCGAATGTTGATCCCATTTCGACCACAACACGAGCCGTTACGTTCGCAGGCAACACACACTCGCGATATTCAGCAGACTGCTGCTCGAACAACTCCCACGAGGGCATACTAACGACACGAACTTTCGTTCCCGCAACGGTCAGCGTTTCGCATGCAGATACGCACAGCGGAACTTCGCTGCCTGTTCCAATCAAAATGACATCCGGCTTTCCATCCGCTGCGTCGGTCAAAACGTAAGCACCCTTTATGAGGCCAGATGCCGGCGCGAATTTGCTTCGATCGAGTGTCGGTAGCGCTTGTCTTGTGAGAATGAGGCAGGCAGGCTCGTGTTTTTGTTGTGCGATCACTTTCCATGCTTCGAGTACTTCGTTTGCATCCGCTGGGCGCAGCACAATCATGCCGGGAATCGTCCGCAAACTTGCGAGTTGTTCAATCGGCTGATGTGTCGGGCCATCCTCGCCAACGCCGATCGAATCGTGCGTGAAGACGTGAATGAACGGAATCTCCATGATCGCCGCGAGCCGTATTGCCGCCTTCGCATAATCACTGAAGATCAAGAATCCTGCGCCGTAACCGCGTAGCTTGCTCAAGCACAAACCGTTGACGATCGACGCCATCGCGTGTTCGCGAACGCCATAATGAAAATTGCGTCCGCCAGGGTTCGATGCCGAAAGATGGCCGGCTCCTTCAAACGTGAGCAGAGTTTTCGTGGAGGGCGCCAAATCTGCTGAACCACCAATTAACCACGGCAAGTTCTTGGCCAAAGCGTTAAGGACTTTGCCGCCCGAATCGCGAGTTGCCAGGCCTTTCGGATCCGCCGGGAACGTCGGCAAATCTTTGTCCCAACCGCTCGGAAGTTCGCGTTGTTCCATGCAATTCAGCAGAACGGCCATGTCTGGATGAGCTACTTGATATTCACTGAAGAGTTTCGCCCAAGCGGTTCGCGCTGTTTGACCGCGTTGGCCAATCCCCTTTTGAAAATGTTCGTAAACGCCGTCAGGAACGAGAAATTTTGCATCTTCCGGCCAGCCATAATTTTTCTTCGTGCCGATAATCTCAGCGTCACCGAGCGGTTCGCCGTGAGCACCGTGTGTGTCTTGTTTCGTCGGAGCACCAAATCCAATAAGGCTCTTCACGATGATGAGCGTCGGTCGGTCGGTCGTGTTGGAGAAGTTGTTCAATGCGGCACTGAGTGCTCCGCGGTCGTTCGCATCTTCCACCCGGACCACGTTCCAGCCGTAGGCCAAGAAGCGAGCACCGACGTCTTCGGTGAATGCGAGGTCTGTCTTCCCCTCGATCGTGATGCGATTGCTGTCATAGATCCAGCACAGATTCGAGAGCTTGAGGTGTCCGGCAAGCGATGCCGCTTCTGAAGAGACTCCTTCCATCAAACAGCCGTCACCGCACAGGGCATAGACGTTATAGCTGAAGACTTCAAAGCCAGGTCGATTGAAGTAGCTCGCCTGCCATCGCGAGGCAATCGCCATACCGACGCTGTTCGCAACTCCTTGTCCCAGTGGGCCAGTCGTCGTCTCGACACCCGACGTCCAATGATATTCCGGATGCCCTGGCGACAAACTGTCGAGCTGTCGGAAACGTTGTAAGTCGTCGAGTGAAAGCGCGGGCTTGTCGAGTCGCTCATCATGCTTGCCGATCGCTTTAACACCGGTCAGGTGCAACATCGAATACAACAACATCGACGCATGGCCGACCGATAGCACGAATCGGTCGCGGTTCGGCCAAACCGGATCTTGTGGATCAAATCGGAGGAAGTCCTGCCAAACGGTGTAAGCCACGGGCGCCAGAGCCATCGGCGTACCCGGATGTCCTGAATTGGCTTTTTGCACGGCATCCATCGACAGCGTGCGGATGGTGTTGATAGAGAGTTCTGCCAAGTCGTGCGACTGCGTCATATTCAAAGACCGAATTTCAAGTTTGGAGAAATAAAAATCCCGTGGAACGCCACCACGGGAGGTTTTGTGTCAAAATGAGCCACCGTTTGAGCAGGGCAGCGAATGACGGGAAGTGAGTGTCTCGACCGTGCGATGGGAATTCAACCTTGCCTATGCCATTCGCTTGGGTCACAGACTTCCTTTGGATTGCTAATTGCAACGTTGTAACATCCCCGAAATTGTGACGGGGATTCAGGAGTAATCTGAGGAGTTCGCAAAAAGGCTCCAACATCGCGACCGTGCCAACCGTAATCGGTGTGAATTTCGGGGAGATCGACCTGAATGTTAACCATTCTGGAGCAAGACGCTCTGACGACTGAAGCCCTCAATGAACCGAGCGGAGGCAGCGACGCACGGCTGGTTGATGCTGCGCGCCGAGGAGACCAAGCTGCTTACGGCGAATTGGTGCAGCGTTACGAACAACGTCTTTGCCGAGTGATTTACCGTTTTACACGAGATTTCGAGACTTCTGAGGATCTCGCACAGGAGACATTTCTTAAAATTTACGATCGTCTCGACCAATTCGACACCTCAAGGCGCTTCGGACCTTGGCTGTTTAGGATTGGCGTGAATTTGACCTTGGACTACTTGCGACGCAAAAAACGCCGAGGTCGTTGGTCGCTGTTCACAGATCGTTACAAAGACAAAGCGCCCGATCCCTCAGTAACTGACCCCCGAAGTGCTCTGGATTTGCAGCAGGAAGTCCAAGTCGTATTGCAAATGATTCCGGAAAAATATCGTACAGTTCTCGTGTTGCGTGACTTAGAGAATTTTTCCACCGCAGAAATCGCCGCCATCTTGCACCGTAAAGAGGCGACGATCCGTTGGCGTTTGGCGGAAGCTCGCCACCGATTTCAGTTTTATTGGGGAAAACGTCACGGTACTGTCATGCCGAATAACTCGATCCCACCCGAAAACAGGAAGCCTGATAATGCGTTGTAGGACTGCTCAACGTCAGATGGCTTTGGCCGTTGGTGAAGATTTGCCGCAGGCCGAAACGGCAGAATTGAACCACCACTTGGCCGGTTGCGCAACTTGTCAACAAGCCTGGAGCGCGCATCAAGAGTGCATCACCGCATTGCAGTCCAGTCGCGAGGAACACGTTGTATCTCTCCCTAGAACAACGGTCTGGCCAATACTGGCTCGTCGAATTCAAAGGCGTGCGCTGACCCCTCGCCGAGTCGTGCTCAACGGCTGGATTGGCGGCTTGGTTGTGATGTCGGCGTCGATTTTGGTTTTTGTGTTTTCTCTGGAAGAGGAAGAATTCGCCAAGCCTAGTCGGCCTCGCCGTGTCATCGTTACTGGAACCCCGGTGATGCACGCGCACGATTCGTATTCGCTTTACAGCAACGGACGATATATTCGCCAGCTTCCGAAACAGTCCGCCCATCCCAACGCTGGCGAGCTTTGAGCGGTCAACAAGAGATTAGCTCGACGATAACTTCTGTTTCTCCCGGCGACGTTCGTGGATACTTCTCTCTGGAAGCGTCAGAAATCCCCACTGCAACGCTTCATCTTGGTGGTATTGTTTGCCGAGCGTGAGTGCGGTGGTTGCTTTCGCTAGTTCATAACCCAGATAGAACGCGTGTGATGGATCAACCGGGACATTCTGCATGATCTCGTCGAATAGCTCGAACGGATCAGTTCCGTGCCAGTAACCATCTCGATTGAGTAGGTGCATTTCACCGCGTTCAACAATGACTCGGAAGTTCGCATCGCGAATTTGTGTCGCAAGGTGAAGTAGTCCATCAGCTCCAAGCTCATTGACTTTTGGGTCGCGCATTAAGACAAGCTGCGAATTCACGTGCTTTGGTAGAACTTGTTGCGTGATCGAATGCCGCATCAAGCGACGAGCGAGGTCAAATTCTTTGACCGCCGAGCGACACCAGTTGACCACTTCTGTCGTGAGTACGCTCCGAATGCCAAGCTCCTGGCAAATTGCGGCGCTGATAAAATTCAGCCCCGCACTATCGACTTCAGAAAGCTCGGTCAAATTGCCAATTCCCATCATCATCTCTGTTTTGGGCCAGCGTCGCCGAGCTTCCATATAGCGAGCGAGTGAGGCCGCAAAACCAAAACCGATCGGCTCCAAAATAGGATCGATACGAATTGCTCGACCTGACTCATACAGGCGATCCATAGTGGGCTGCATCGTTGAAATGTCGTGTGTTTGATCCGGAATAACGACCACTTCGGCTTCGCAGCCAACAAGCCACTCGCTGTTTGAACTGTTGCCACTCAAGATTAACTCGGCTCCCGCATCAACAGCGAGTTCCACCTCACGACGATCAAAGCTGTCGATCGAAACGCGAAAGCCTTCGTCGCGGAACAGCCGAATCACTTCACCGACTCGCGACCAGCTTTCGTCCGGTACGCAACCGAGATCGATAACGTCCGCACCCGCCGCTTGATACCGCTTCGCCTGTTCGAGTAAATCGTGATCGCTCAAACGCGGCGCGTGATTGATCTCGGCGAGAATTTCGATGTCGTAACGGCTCAAGTCCGCCGGAATACGATCCCTATCACCTAAGTATTCCGGCAAGTCAAACAAGTCCTTCGGGCCTCGTTCAAACGGTAATCCAAACTTCTGAGTCAGTACGGCCAAGTCCCCACCGCACCATCCAGGCAACAAAACTCGATCAAACGATGCGTCTTTCTCCAGTTTGCGAGCGACGAAATCCACCGACATCAACGCCGCTACGCTGATTCCCAAAGCTGCCACGTCGTATTCAAACCCCACCTTTGGAGCGAGTTGAATCAATAGTTTGTGCAATGAGACCTCCGCAAGTCTCCCTGTCACAAACAAGATTCGTTCCTCTGACATACCGGCTCGCTTGTTTTGTGTCGAAGTTTTCAAGCCCGATGGCACAGGGTGGCTCAGTCCGTCCGATTTGATTAACCGGGCAAATGAAAACCTCGCACTGGCCCCCTACCGTTCCGCACCGCCGTTGACATTGAAAATCTGGCCGGTGATGTAATTAGCCTCACGGCTCACTAAGAATCTTGCCATCACGGCAATGTCTTCGGGAGTCCCCCAGCGTTGTAGAGGAGTTTCACGTAAGACTCGTTCTTGCCAAGCGGAGCTTGCACCTTTTCCCCATTTGGTTCGTATCCAACCCGGCGCGATGCAGTTCACTCGAACCGACGGTGCCAAACTCAACGACAAAGAACGAGTGAACCCCATGATTGCATTCTTCGATGCAGCGAAGAGTTCTCCGCTGTCTCCTTCCATCCCTCGATCGGCCTGATCCCATCCGATGTTGAGGATCACTCCGCCGCTTGACGCGGACATTTTGGCCCCGCTCAAGCGACTTAACAACAACGTTGCGCGTACATCGACTTCATAAAGTCGCTGCAGCTTCTGCGAGAACGGCAGTTTGGCCTCCTCGCCGGTCAATAGATCGACTCCCGCGTTATTGATCCAGATGTCGATGCCGTTGAACTCGGACCAACATTGCTCAACGAACACGTGCAAGTTCTCCTCACGACTTAAATCCGCCATCACGACGCAAGCCCGTTTGCCGTTCGTTTGAAATTGAACAGCGAGATCGTTTGCCGCACCATAGTTGTGGCAGCCATGGATAACTACATCCGCTCCAGCACGCGACAACTCGGAGGCGATCGCCCGCCCGATTCCCGACGTCGAGCCTGTCACAACCGCCTTCATACCAGCCAAATAGGCGAAACACTCGGAATTCAAGCCAAGCTCCCATATCGAAACATTAAGGATTCTCTGGATTGTCGTCGTTGACGTTGCTCCTGACTGCCGAGATACTCCCTACGCGTTTCAGTTTCGTCCTGCACGGTTGCGTGCAAATCTTGCGACTGAACTCAGCATTTCATGTAGGCGATTCCGCCAAAACTTGTCTCGGACACGAGACGACTTAGTTTCTGGATTCCAATCTTCAACCTTTTGTCTCTCATTACAACACACATTACGAAGTGTCTCAAACGCAATTACCCCGGTTTCTTCGGGCAGTATGCGTTGTTGGCTCATGACTTGCATGAACCGCCGAGCACATTTCGTTTATTGCCAAAAGGACTGCCTCTTGGCTGATCAAATCGACCCTAACATTCCAACGAATCCCAAGGCTGTGTCGCCTGGATTCTCTGAATCATTACCGGAGCCCATTGAGGAAAACATGCTCGAACTCGCAGAGCCCCCTGTTCGTCTGAAAAAAACTGTTGCCGAATCCCAATTGCCGGATCAGTTGCAACGTGATTTGGTCCAAATTTTCAAGCTGCTCTCTGACGAGACTCGCTTGCGCGTGCTGATGTATCTGTATAGCGAAGGTGAGCTACACGTCTCCGCTCTTTGCGAGCGATTGCAACAAAGCCAACCGGCGGTCAGCCACCATTTGGCATTGCTGAGAACCGCAGGCTTGATCGGCTGTCGCCGCGATGGCAAACACAACTTTTATTCGATCTTGCAGACGCACTTCCATCAGGTCGTCGCAGCCTTGTTTCAAACGATCGCTGATCCCAACAAGTCGGAGTTCCACTTTGAGGACTTCGTCGTCACCCCGCGACCACGTGGTGAAGCGTAATTTGAGTTTGAAACGTAGATCACGAATTCATCGTGCTCGTAATTCGGCAGATAGCATTTTGACAAGCCGTGCGATTCGGAGAATCATTCCGTGTCGTGCGGTTTTTTTGCTTCAGTTTGCTGTGATTGCAGCGGTTTTTTGGCACTGCTACAGTCCGGCGCGAGCGTGACACGAACGCGACAAATCGCCGCGAAATATGTGTCGGATGGATTTATTTTTCTTCAGCAACATGGATGGTGAGATGCACGAGGCACTCGAACAAAAGATTCGCGACAAGACGGCAGTTGTTGGTGTGATCGGATTGGGATACGTCGGTCTGCCGCTGTTGAATGCGTTCATCAAAGCTGGCTTCACAACGATGGGGTTTGACATCGACCACAAAAAGGTCGAGACCCTAGGGCAAGGCCAAAGCTACATCAAGCACATCCCCGCAGAGATGATCGGTCAGTGGCTTTCGTCAAAGCAGTTTACGCCGACGTCGGACATGAGCCGCCTCAAGGAAGCTGACTGCATTTTGATCTGCGTCCCGACTCCGCTCAATGAGAGCCGAGATCCGGACATGACCTACATCGAAGGGACCACAGAGGCGATTCGTGCTGCACTGCGACCGGGTCAACTGGTCGTCTTGGAAAGCACGACGTACCCGACCACCACACGCGATGTCGTGTTGCCGATCCTCGCTCGCACTGGTTTGAAATCGGGGAGCGATTACTTCCTGGCATTCAGCCCCGAACGTGAAGACCCAGGGAATCCGGATTTCCAAGCACAAAGAATTCCGAAAGTGGTCGGTGGACTCGATCCCGTCAGCGGCAAGCTGGCCGAACAGCTTTACGGTCATGCGATCGTGAAAGTCATTCCGGTCAGCAGTGCCGAAATCGCCGAAGCGTGCAAGATATTGGAGAACACTTACCGCTGCGTGAACATCGCGTTGGTCAACGAACTGAAAATCCTCTTCGACAAGATGGGGATCGATGTTTGGGAAGTGATCGACGCGGCGAAAACAAAACCGTTCGGATTCCAAGCGTTCTATCCGGGACCAGGTTTGGGCGGTCACTGCATTCCGATCGATCCGTTCTATCTGACGTGGCTCGCTCGCAAGTACGGCATGACCACTCGGTTCATCGAACTGGCCGGTGAGATCAACACGCATATGCCGGACTACGTCATCAGCCGGCTAATGGAATTCCTCAACGACCAAGGCAAACCACTGCGAGGAAGTAAGATTGCCTTGCTTGGGATGGCTTACAAGAAGGACGTCGACGATCCTCGCGAAAGCCCGTCGTTCGTGCTCATGGAGTTGCTGCTCGCTCGTGGAGCCATTGTGACCTACAACGATCCGCACGTTCCGTCGCTTCCAAAGATGCGCCACCACGACGTCCCTGACATGGACAGCTCGCCGCTGACTTCAGAATATCTCGCGTCACAGGACTGCGTGCTGATCGCCACCGACCACTCGGTCTACGACAGCGACTTCATTGTGCAGCACAGTAAGATGGTCCTCGACACTCGTAACGCAACAAAGAGCGTGAAAGTTGGTCGAGAAAAAATTCGAAAGGCGTAGTCAATCAACGCAAGGATTTCCTTATGAGGCTTAATCGTCTGCGGTTGCAGTTGGTATTGGTCGTGTGCATCTTTTCGGCTGCGACTTGCTTGGCGGATTGGCGACAGTTTCGCGGCGATGATTCGTCGGGAGTAGCCGTCGAAGCGGATTTGCCAACCGAATGGTCCGATGGCGAAGCGCCGAAGAACATCTCGTGGAAGATCGCTCTGCCGGGACGCGGTCTCTCCAGTCCAATCGTGATTGGTGACAAAGTGATCGTCACCTGCGGCAGCGGCTTTCAGCAGGACCGCTTGCACATTTTGTGTTTCGACGCGGTTCAAGGAACCAAACTGTGGGAGCGTCAATTCTGGGCAACAGGTCGGACGATGACTCATCCGAAAACCTGTGCGGCTTCGTCGTCGCCGTGCAGCGATGGGCAACGTATCTTCGCGCTCTTTTCAAGCAACGATATTGCGTGTCTCGACCTCGAAGGGAATTTGCAGTGGTACCGAGGTCTGTCGCATGACTTCCCGAATTGCAGCAACAGCCTCGGCATGGCCTCGTCGCCGATCGTGATTGGCGACACTTTGATCGTACAAGCGGAGAACGATGCGGATTCGTTTTCGACCGGCTTGGATGTCTACAGCGGCGAGTCACGTTGGAAGCGCGGTCGTCCCAAGCGAGCGAACTGGACCTCGCCGTCAGCAATCAAGGACGCGACGACCGGTGAGAAATACGCATTGTTGCAAGCCTCGGCGGGAGTCGAAGCATGCCATCCAAAGACCGGCGAAGTCGTTTGGAGCTACAAGAATGGTGCCTCCACGATTCCGTCGCTGGTTGTCGCCGGAAACACTGCATATGTGCCGTCGAATGGATTGACGGCCTTGCGACATGAAGCGGGTGAATCACAGCCGAAGCAGTTGTGGAATGTCGGCAAGCTCGGCCCCGGAACCGCCAGTCCGCTCGTGCTGGGTAAGAACGTCTATGTGCTCAACGGAGCGGGAGTCGTGAACTGCGCTGATTTGGAAGAAGGGAAGATCGAATGGCAACTGCGACTTGAGGGTCCGTTCACCGCAACGCCGGTCGCGACTAAAGATCGGCTTTATTACATCAACGAATCGGGAGTCGGACAGGTTGTACAACTCGGCGGCGAGAAGGGTGAGTTGCTTGCCAAGAACGAGCTTATACTCGGTAAGCGTGAGCCATCCGATTTGGTTCAAGCGACTCCGGCAATTGCCAACAACGCCCTGTTTATCCGCAGCGATTCGTATCTCTGGAAGATTGCCAAGACGAACTGATCTGTCCGTTTTCGGCGAGCGGGGCAGCGTCAGCTCCCCGGTTGTTGAAGCGTCAGATGAAAATAGGGGGCTGATGCGAGCCCACTCACCTAGATCGTTCATGGCAGCGTGAGGCGTATCCGATGCAATCTTGGTGGAGCCTGTTGTTGGTTGCAGTCGGAGGCGCCGCTGGCGCGTTAGTCCGTCACAGCAGCAATGAGTTCTGCAAGCGTTGGACGATGATCACGTTTGGCCGCTTTATTCCGCTCAGCACGCTGCTGGTCAACGTAGTCGGTAGCTTTGTGATCGGCGTTTTGATGGCGTTCGTCCGACGCGGACAATTTTCTGAAGAATGGCGGCTGTTGCTAGTGACTGGGATTCTCGGAGCACTCACGACGTTTTCGGCGTTTAGCTTTGAGACCGTCATGCTCGCGCGCGAGGACTCGTTGGGAATGGCCGCGTTGAACACCCTCGCCAATGTCGCGTTCAGCTTGTGTGCCACGTGGATCGGTTGGCGGATATGCCATTGAGTACCTGGAATTTTCGGTAACTCTCCGATTGATGTGACGCACGCGTTTCTCGGGCATGTGTTGTCAAAACAGCTCATGCACGTGGGCTGCGGATACCACAAAACGCAACCAGCGTTGCTGAATTGCATCGACGTGGTGTTGCCGTTCCACCACATTACGTGAGCTGGGAACACAACCCGTGTGCAAAAGAACGAGGCTTTTCTCGAAGAATTCAAGGGTTGAGACATCTGTTTCAAAAACTTGACGCATTTGGCACCCACTTTGTTCAAAGAGCGAACAGACCTTGCTCAAGTTGTTCGCGAGGTCGCTGGGAAATGTCCATTGCATCCTCTTTGTGATCGCTGGGGCCTCGACATGAGTAAGCCGATCGTTGTTGTTTGTAGCCGAAATCCGATCTTCTCTTCTGACCTATCGATGGCGGTGTCAGAACGATTTGATGTGCAACTGGCAGATACCGTGCAGCGTGCCGGTGAGCTGGCGCTGAAGCATCAAGCTCAAGCCATGATCGGTGATTTTCTGATCGTGACCGATGGCGGTCATTCTCACGAACACGTTTTCACGCAGGTGAGGCAGCGACTTACCGAACTACAAACTTTGTTGCTCACGTCAGAAAATTGTCCTGAACCGATCGAGCGGCTAGTTGCTTGTGGTGGTGTGACACTGATGCGCGGAAATGTCCCGATTGAAAAGATCGTTTCGTGGCTCAATGACAAATTCCCGATGAAAGTCGTTGAAGCAACGACCCTCAATTCAGGGACCGCTAAGCCAACAGTGGCCACACCGGAATCGAGTGAACCACAAACTGTTTTGCACGGAATTTCCCGACGTTTCGAAACGAGCACCCCACAACTCCGGCGAATGCTCGCTGATCTCGAAGTGGCCGCTCAGCATGACGTTACAGTGTTACTTATCGGTGAGACTGGTTCGGGGAAAACGTACCTCGCCAATCTGATTCACGAAGTCTCGCCCCGTCGTAAAGAAGCGTTCATGCACGTTGCTTGTGGCGCATTGCCGAGCGAGTTGATTGAAAGTGAACTTTTCGGTCACGTGAAGGGCTCATTCACGAGTGCTCACGCTGACAAAGAAGGAAAGTTTGTTGCTGCCGGACGAGGTACGATCCTATTGGACGAAATCGATGTGCTTGGTCCAGAGCAGCAAGTCAAACTACTGCGAGTCATCGAAACTGGAGCGTTCGAGCAGGTTGGTTCAAACCGAACAATGCAATCGCAGGCGCGACTCGTCGTCGCGAGCAACCTTGATCTCAAGCCACTGGTTGAGAAAGGCCGCTTCCGTCCTGACCTCTACTATCGGCTCAATATGCTGAAGTTTGAACTGCCACCGTTGCGCGATCGAAAGCCGGACATCGGCAATTTGGTTCGTCGGTTCGTCCAACAATCGTCACAGAAACACAGCATCAAGATTGAGAGCATCGACGAGAGTCTGTTTGCCGCACTGTATGCCTACCCCTGGCCCGGAAATGTGCGAGAGTTGGAAAACGTCATTCAACGAGCGGTCATTTATTGTCGTAACGGCGTTCTAACTGCGGATCAATTGCCTCACGACATCCTGTTGGGAAACGCCGGGCCAACAAACGATCCGACCGTGCAATTGCATTCGTCATCCACGGTTCAGGATTCGGCAACACTCAACCGACAGATTTCGCTCACCGAACGTGACATCATCGAGCAAACGTTGCTAAAGAATAACTTCAGTCGCACAAACACTGCGAAGGAGTTGGGAATCAGCCGCGTCACGCTCTACAACAAAATGAAGAAGTACGGCATGTCGCAATAGTCCCGTCAAGCAATCCAAAGTATCAACGAGGGTGGATAACCACTAACACATTGAATCCATCGTCGCCTGAAGTTCAAGTGGATGTGCCAAGCAGTAGTCAGGTTAATTGCCCTTCCTTGTTGACGCTTCGAGTTACTTGCGGGGGCGTCACTGCAATTGCACGAGCTTCGCACCGGTGTAGTAGTATCGCACGATCTCGTACGCAGTCTTGCCTGCAAGTCCTTGACCGCGTGCGCCCCACTGACAAAGTCCTGCCGCGTGACCGTGACCGCGTCCAGAGAACTGTAATTTGTCTGAATTTTCCGTGACGGTAAAAAACGGGCTGTAGACTTTTCCTGGCGGCAACAAGCGTCGCAATGTCGCTGCGGAAATGCGATGCGATCGCTTGCCGTCGCGTACTTCAAACTCCGGAACTTCGAGTCCGCTATTTGATTGGCCGCTCGCCAATTTCATGGATAGAAGTCGATCGAATGATTTTCCCTCACCACGAAAATGCTCTTTCAATTTGTCGCTGACAACTGCCTTCGGGAGTTCTGATTCCCAGCGATACAACTTTGCTTCACGGCAGTACTCGCAAGAGACACTTTTCAATGCGGAGACCGCGTCTGAGAAGACTGCCGTTCCTCGAGTTGTCTGTCCGCCACAGACCGCAGAGTAGTACGTGCGAAAAAGGCGACCTTGAAACATCGCGACAATGCCCGTCGTGTCACGAACGATTTGTCGGCTCGCTTCGCTCTCACCGGCGAGGCGTCTTGAGCCATCGCGATATTGGAAGCCGAGATATTTCTGACTGCTGGTCGAAGCAAACAAATCAAACTCGGCATTTCCCTCACCACTACGTAGCACGTCAAGCGCATACGTTCGAGCGACTATCGCCTGAGCTTTTCTGGCTTCGACACCAAATGACGTCGGCATCTCGCTGTCGACAACACTCGCCAGATATTCGGCGATCGGCAATACGTTTATTGCACGTATTGATCCACCTTGCTGACGAAAGAATCGCACTGTCCCGCGATATTCGTGGCCGTTGATCCACACCGATGGCGACTGGCTGGGCACAATTTCTAGTCGCGTGATGGCATATTCGATCTTGCCGATTTTGAGACCGCTGCCTGTAGCAGTCACAGTTGTCGCCGCAAGCTTGTCGCCGCGCGACAATACTTTGCTGCTACCAACTGGACGAAATTGATATGGCCCATCGATTGAAAGATCGAGTTGCTTCTGTAGTCCAGTGACCGCAACACGAATGCTCTCTTGGTCAATTCTCGCAAGAGGTTTCGACTCCGCCCCCAGAGAAAGAACTGGTCCGCTGGCAAAACGAGATTTTTGCGTCTCTGTGAGATCTTGCCGCCGCAATCCCCAAGGAACCAGGATCAGCGCAAACAACACGAGAAACATGAGGGCTAACGTTGCCGCTCGCGAACGAATCGAGGAGTCGCTCATGTCAAAACTCCGGCAATCGTCAGCGATCTCAATCGTTTCGCAATTGCAAGCCGAAGTCCGTCAGGCGAAGTCGAATCTCGTTCAACGAGGTCACACCGAAATTCCGAACGCCGAGCAGGTCATCCGGAGAACGACGAATGAGCTCGCCAATCGTGTTGATATTTAGGCGCGACATACACTTTCTGGCTCGCACACTGAGGTTCAAGTCAGCAATCGGTCTCTGCGCCGCAGCTTCAGCTTCAGGCGCCAATTCCACAGGCTGTTCGAGCGGATCGCGCATCATCGATTGCTGCAAATGCTGGCCGACTTGCAAACCTTGAGCTTCAAGCAAGATTCGGACTTCTTTCAGCGAGGTCTCTCCGAAATTTCGCCCCTTCAGCAGGTCTTGTTCTGACACGCGAGTCAGATCGCCAAGCGTTTGAATGCCGAGATTTTCAAGACAATTACGACTGCGAACAGAAAGCTCGAAATCTGTGATCGAACGAGCCAAAAGCGTCAGTTTTTGGTTATCTACGCGTGCCGCTTCCTCATCAATAAACATGTCTTGAGCTGCCTCTATATCTTTGTAATAGAGACGAGCTCGTTCATTTGTCGGGTCAACTTCAATCGCTCGACGGAAACAAAACGCGGCAGCCGAGTACTTCTCTTGGTCTTCATACAACAGGCCAAGATTCAGCAATGCATTCAGATACATTGGCGGTTTTGAAAGTGATCGTTCTAAGAGTGCAATCGCCTCATTGTCATTGCCATATTGTGCGTAGATGTTCGCCAAAGAAAACAATGCTCGCGTGTGGTGCGGATCCATGTCGATGGCACGTTCAAAGTATTCCACAGCACCAAACGTGTCGCCGCGGTCCCAAAGAATCCCTCCCATCTGATTCGAGTACTCGGCACGCGAGACCGCTTGTTTGGAAATCGACCGTAACAACTTCTCGGCATCATCAAGCCGGTCTTGTTGGCGAATCGCACCAACACGTCTCAATGTGCATTCAATCGAGTCATATCCATTCGTTCCGGCTTCTTCGAAACGCGACTCCGAATCAGCGTGACGGCCGAGAGCTTGAAGCGCGAGGCCATGGTGATAGAGCCCTGCGGCGTGCGAATGGACCTGCTTCAAGAAATTGTCGGCAACTTGGTGTCGAGCCATCAAATAGGCACCAACGCCAGCTTTTGCCAATAGATCTTCGCTGGGGCGATTCGCTTCCTGGGCCTCGATGATGGCGGCGTCAATTTCTTGGCGTGTTTCCGGAAATTGCTTCGCCGCAACTGCTTGAGTTAGCAGTTTGGCTTCCTCCAGCCCAAAACTCGATCGCTCCCTTAACACTTCACGAACGTTAACAGATGGGGCAATCAGCACAGGCGAGGCTCCTTCATTATGAGTTGGCCAATGGGCGGTCAAGACGCCAGTCACCGGCAATAAGCTGGGCCAACGCTGCTCTTCTCAAGGCAAAAACGAACAGCGATCAAGCGAATGGTCGCAGGTCTAGCGAGTCGTCTTATTAAAAGCAATTGGGCTGACTCATACGAGTCAGCCCAATTTGATTTTCAACTCACTCAACTTACACAGGGTAAGTCAGCAGGCAACTAGGCCTTCGGAGCCGGAGCGGCTTCTTCTTTCGGAGGAGCAGGAACTTCCTTGACGGCTGGGGCCGGAGCAGCCGGAGCGGCGGAAGCGCCACAGCAGCTGGTTGGAGCTGAACAGCAGCTCACTTTTGGCTGGCAGCACTTCGGAGCCGAAGCACAGCAGGTCGGAGCTGGCTTGCAGCAGGTTGCAGCAACAGCCTGGCAGCATGGGGCTGGAGCAGCGGCTTGGCAGCAAGACGTTTGCTTGCAGCACTTGACCTTGGGTTGCTTGCAGCACTTAACTTTGGCTGGCTTGCAGCAGTTGCTGCTTGCTTCAGCAGCGCCACTGAAAGCGGCCAAAACGGCGAACGTCGCACAGAACGCAACCAACTTCAAAACTCGACTCATTGATCTCTCCCTTTTCAACTTTCGATGGGCTGGTCACTTTGGACCCTGCCATCATGGCGAACACGTGATACCCTCATGGCAGCACTGTCCAAGACGATTCGCGTCCGACACTCCCTGGACGCAAGGTGATACGCAACATTGCGGGTCGGATAAACTCTTCCGACTACGGAAACTGTGGGAGGTAGGATAACCGTGACGCCAGCGATGTCAAACCACACTAAGCCTGGGATGTATCCAAGTAACGTTCTGCTGCAAGAGAGCTGTCAGATGCCGTCACAATCATCACAAGCCGCGTTATCCTCAGTTCGTACTTGGAGTGTTGGAACCTTGCGTTGGCAATTGGGAGAGTCACCCCTTCTTATGGGGATTGTGAATGTCACTCCAGACAGTTTTTCTGACGGAGGCCAGTTCATAGACGTCGGTCGCGCCGTTGAACACTCGCTTCGACTTGTAGATGAGGGGGCTGACATTCTTGATGTTGGCGGAGAATCGACCCGGCCTGGGGCAACACCGGTTTCTCTTGAGGAAGAACTTAGCCGAGTGATCCCCGTCGTGAGGGAATTGGCTCGACAAACCAAAACGCCAATTTCCATCGATACCTACAAAGCGGAAGTCGCTAGACGATCCCTTGCAGCTGGAGCAGCCATCATCAATGACATCTCTGGGCTGACCTTTGATGTCGAGATGCGAAGAGTTTGTCGCGAGTCCACTTGCGGTGTGATAGCTATGCACATCCAAGGCTCTCCTCAAACAATGCAGCATGACCCACAGTATTGTGACGTTGTTGCTGAAGTATCCCGATATTTCTCATTAAGGTTAGCCGACCTTGAGGCGGAAGGGATTGCTCGTGACCGGATCGTCATTGATCCGGGAATCGGTTTTGGGAAATCCGCCGAGCATAATATTGAACTGCTTTCGAATGTCACCGAACTGCGGTCGTTGGGTCGCCCGGTTCTCGTTGGACATTCACGTAAACGTTTTCTGAAGAAGTTGCTCGACTGCGATGTTGAAGAGCGCGATGCCGGGACGATTGGTGTCAGTCTTGCGCTGGCTGCACAAAGAACGGACATTCTTCGAGTCCATGACGTACGTGCGACTCGCGATGCACTCCTTGCTTGGCGAACGATACTTTTTGGTCAGCGGCCAGCTTTGGTTAAGAATGGTGCGAACTAATTGTGTTAAATTGAATTCTCATTCTATTCTTGAAAAAGATTTCCTTCCTAACCTGCTCGACAGAGTTTGGTTGGCCGATATACTCAGCATCCCGCTCAGAATCGCATCGGCTGGCGGCTGTTAACTTTGAAAGGTGCGTATTGTCGCGGGGTGGAGCAGCCCGGTAGCTCGCGAGGCTCATAACCTCGAGGTCGTAGGTTCAAATCCTGCCCCCGCCACTCATCAAAAGCCACTGGTAGTTAAGACTGCCAGTGGCTTTTTTCGTTGGCTTCTTGTTGATCGCGCCGAAAAGCTGTGGTTGCTGAATTTTGCGAAGATGTGAATTTCGTGTCCTTCGGCAAACTTCGACATGGACGAATCTCCGATAAAACTTCATATTACCTTCACGAAAATTTCGCAAATGGCTCCGTTCTTCACTTGTTCGTCTCAAATTCCCCTTGCGCGAGGCCCCAATCATGGGGGACATCTACCTCGGACTGCTGCTTTTGGCTGTACTCGATGCGGCGCTTTTTGCCGTAGGACGAGCCATTGGTTTGCACGTTTCACAGCGCGTTAGCAATATTGTGGCGACACTGTTGATGGTCGCCTTGATCAGTTACGCGACCTGTTTGTGGGATCAAATCGTTCTTGCTTGGTTACTTCCGTTTTCCAACTTGGTCGTGATTGGAAATTGGTATCTGCCAGTCGCGGGTTTTTTGGGCGGGCTTGTCTCTACACAAGTGAGTGTTGGTAACGGACGACGTTGGCTATCTGTCAGCGGACTCCAGTCTGTTGTTTATAGCTAACTTTCTGGCAGAGTTTTAAAAATCTGGAAAGCGATCGCAAGGTCGTGCATTCGGCGGAGTCCAAGCCAGAATGGCAGCGGGCCTGGCGGGCGTTCGGTGGCACGGTTGTTGTATCCACCAA
>JAPLNX010000422.1 GCA_026400935.1 Planctomycetia bacterium
AGAAATCGATCCGTGATCCACAGCGTCGGACATCCTGTCGCTCCCAGAAATATTGGCAGATGAACATCTGAAAATATCTCTGGCGCAAACCGCGTGCCGCGATCATGAATTGCTGGAAAACTTACGTACAATCAACAGATCGGCAGCCACTCGCGACCGTCGAACAGGTCATACAACTCCATTCGAAGATGCAGCGGCGTGCGGCCTTTGACGTGGAACAACACTCGCCCGTCGATATCCGTCACGACCGGGTTTTCTTTCGCGGCCTTTGGTTGCCGAATCGTCGAGAACTCGCGCCCAACTGTGCGACTCTCAGCCAAGCGTTGCTCGGCTTCCCGCATTAAGTCGGCAGGCAGCGCGACGGCCCGCTCTTGTTTCTTTGTCTTCACCGGCTCGCCGTAACTGTCGTTGAAAACGTCGTAAAGGCTCGCCTGTTCCGAGTCCATGAAGACTTCGCTTTCGACCGGTCCGAATGACTGCGCGCTGTCTTTCGCTCCGACTAGCAAGTCACCGTCGTTGACTCCCGCCCGTGCGAACTCGTCGAAGTCCCCCGTGCCACCGGAACTCGGCATGAAGCCCCACAGTGTCAACAGCGACTCGCGTCCGTTCCAAGGAATCATCAACAACGCCGCGACGATCAGAGCCGGCAAGCCGAACAACCAGCGTCGCGGCAACGGCTCTTGCGATTCCGCGGCCAGCTTTCCGCGAAGTCCTTCCCAATACGAACCCATCAGCCACCACACGCCGAGCACGGCAAACATGACGACCAAGACCAACACGAACGGATCGCTCGACAAGCAGCACGAAAAGACGATAAAAAACAACGCTCCCGCACAACACAGCCGCCCCAATGCCGGGTGAAATGCAAAAATCGCCAGTCCCTGGACCGCGTTGCCCAACCCATCGAGCAACAACCCATCCATCGTTTGCCCACGACCGAAAGCCGACCGAGTGAGCGGATCAAGCAATGCTGGCCCAAGCATTCCGAGAGCGACCACCGGAAACGCCAGCTTCAACCATCGCTCGCGACGCGTGAGCGTCTTGGCAATCCAAAGGTGAGCCAAAACCACGACGCCCACTTCGATCAACCACACGAGCGCGATATGGCCGCGAGACCACTCCACGCCCCGCTTCGCGACCAACAACGCCAACGCCGATAGCAACGCCAACAACACCGGCAAGCGTTCACCGAATCGCCAATCGCCCGCTGCGTTCAGCTTCGGTCGATAGCGATATCGACTACGTTTGTGTTGTGTCACTTGGATGGTCATGGTTTCGTAGAGCGCGTTTTCAACGTGCTCGTTTCAAGATCGAAAAAGGTTGCGGCGGGCACGTTGAAAACGTGCCCCACGATTCACGCGGCTCGGCAGGCGCGCCGCCAGCGTTTTCCAAACTGGCTCGACAAGTTGCGGACATCGTCGATGATGATGTGTCCCGCCAAGATGGGCGTTGATTCTGGCGGACACTCGCAACGGAGTGTTCCGGCATCCCGATCGGCTTCGTCTGCCTTCAAGGTCATTAGATTTGCCGTCGTCGCGGACTCTGCAAACGCAGCCGCTCTCAACACGACCGCGCGTCGATCCAAACGCGATGCCCAAGCGGACTCGTGGCGAGCCATGCCCAAGTCGGTCGTGACCGCGATCCGCAATCCATCGGCACATCGTCGAGATTTGCGCCCGCGAACTCGTTCTGCCGACACCGCAGTACCGTGTTGAGGCAAGCGAGCGAGATAATCCAAGAACCGCTCAAAGCCAGCCGCCCCTTGCATCACGACGATCTCTTCACCGCCGACGTGACAAACTACGCGAGCGTTCTGTCGGTGATACGCTCGGCACAAACTGGCTGCAATGCGAATCGACCACTCCCAAGAACTGTCGCTCCCCTGCCCACGATGCGCGTTGGGATCGGCGTCAAGATCGACTTCCAGCGACGATGAAGAGGACGCTTGCCGCTCGCACACAATCAGCCGGTCATACCGAGCTGTCTGCGCCCAATGCACTCGCCGCAACGAATCGCCCGGACGAAACGGTCGAGTTCCCAGCATGTCGCCACATTCACCAACGAGATTATCCGACCAGTGGTCGTCATTCGGCCGAGTCTCCGCTGCATCGAGCAACTCTTCGATCTCAAACGTTCTCGGTCGCACGAGCAGTTTCGAAACTACCTCGACTTCACGCCCCGCCCTCTTCAATCCGAACGGAAATCCCGTCACGAGCTTCGGCGTCCGACGCGGATACTCGCCACGACAGTCGGCGACGAATTCCCAACTGAACTCCGAAGTTGACCACGCTCCGACACGGGCGAACGCCAACGCAAGGTCACGCACTCCTTCATTGGTCGATTGAAAGCCCCCTTCGAGCATCAACCCCCACACCGGAAACGGCCACCGATTCACGACCGTCAGATGAACGGTAGATGCTTCGTTCTCGTCCGCTCGATTACGGCCAAACGACAAACTCGCCGACACCCCTCGCATCGCTAGCCTCGGCCAGAAATAGCCCAGTACCAACGTCACCACCAACGCCCCACCCGGCACTAATGCCGCCGGATTGATAAAGACTCCCGCCGCGCACGCAGCCAACGCCGCGAACCCAATCGCCGCCGCCGGATGCTTCATCCAATAAACCCAACGATTCGCCGACGGACAAAAATCATAAGTCACCGCGTTCATGCAACAATTCCACTCCGCACGCATTACGGACATGCTCGTTCTCCTCGAAAGAAAGAAGTGATGTTGAGTAAGAGCCAACGATGTTGTCACATCGGGACTTCTAGTACTCGCCAATCACCTCTCTGCCTTGCCTGGTGTTCAAGCCCTGATAGACCGAGTGGCTGACCACGCTGCTGATGAATCGCACCGCACCGTCGCCCATAACGAAATGAGCACCACCCGTGTGATGGCTGCTGAAATCATCGAAGTGTCCCGCCGGATCATTCGGCACATGGTCGGCGACCCCCAAGATTCGGGTGAACGCTTCTTCGCCGCCGGAAACGACCCCAACCCATGTCGAATGCCAGCCCAAACTTGGATTACTCTTGCGCTCGCCTATCAGAATCGTTGTGCTCAGTCCGTCTGTGAAGTGATTGAATCGCAAGCTGCTGTTGTGGAACGACGCGCCGTTCCCAACGCACTGAAACGGCAACGGCTGGCCTTCGCAGTCTTCCAATTCGGTCGTGCCGAACGCCGCCACGTAATTGGCGATCGCAAGTGTCGTGATTGGCATGCCGGACGTTTCATCGTTGATGACCCATTTCTCCGGCCCGGTATCTGACGGGCAACGGAAGACCGGCAACAAAGTCTGAATGAAGCTGACGTTTGCGGCATCTGTTACTGACAAACGCAAATTCAACGATCTAAAAAACGGTGCCTGATCGACCTGAGGCAAGACCATCGCTCCCCAACCCCATCCGGATGGGCCTTCAGGATCGACCACATTGCCGGGCGACACGCCAATCCAACCGCTGGGCAAGACGCGATTGTTGTCGTGATAGCCGTGCAGCCCCAATCCGAACTGCTTGAGGTTGTTCTTGCACTGCGGCCGGCGAGCGGCTTCACGCGTTTGCTGCACGGCAGGAAGCAGCAGTGCAATCAAGATGGCGATGATGGCGATCACCACCAGCAATTCGATTAATGTGAAACCTCGACAACGCGAACGAACCGCTCGCCATTCATCATGATTCACCATGAGATATCTCCGTCTTTGCTCAAAGAATGATTGGATCAAAAAGCCCCGTCGCGCTGGGAACTGATCAAGGACTGGTCGGACCTTGGTGACCAGCCCCAAACACGCGACGGAGTACGCGATATGTTCGCGTTGAAAGATACGATTCCGGCGAGCCAGATAGCGTCACGCATCGGGCAGCCTTGAACGTCACACATCCAGCGGCGAATGCCACTCGGCTCGCCGAATCTGCTGGTGACAACGGGGAAGAGTTCCGGTCTGACAAACGCATTGCTCACTGGCGCGACAGACACACACTCTCTCTGCGAGTGGGGCTGTACGGGACTCGTCGAAACCAACGACAATCCCAGCTAACAAAGCGAGCAAACACTCAAGCCACGGGTGGTCCGCGTGGCGAGCTTGCTGAATACCGCTTACAGAAGACAGCGGCTGTGGACGAAACAACGAGCGGACTGACCAATGTCTGTGAAATCGCAGAATCGACTGGCTCAGTCAAAACTTGCGCGGTCGAGAAATACTGGCACGCAGCGCAATCGTGAGGATCGTGGCACAACTTGGCATCAGTCATCGATAGCTCAGTTGACTGCGATCGACGTTGAGCAAGGGCCTTATCAGCTTGCAAAGGCCGGTGATGACAGCAACCGTGCTTCTTCGAGGACGCTGACTCCGCCTTCATGTGCGAATGCGCGTGAGTACATCCCGTCGCGGTCCCGCTAGATGGAGAACAATGGCTGTGAGAGGCGTGCGACTGATGATGCAACGCGATGTGGAAGCCCTGTCCCAACAAGTTCGGCACACCGAACAATGCTAGTACCACGACCGAGAATTGATCCTCCATAAAAAGCGAGTTTGTGTCATTACTGCATCACCTTTAACGGAGGGTGGTGCGATGCCAAGGAAGGCAGTGCGGATTGAGGCGACGGAGCGGCAACTGGAAATCCTGCG
>JAPLNX010000631.1 GCA_026400935.1 Planctomycetia bacterium
AAAATCCCGCACACCTATCGTTGGCGAGTGACAATTGAGGGCCAACGTCTTCTGAGTACGATCATCACGCTCTACCACCAAGGCCTCAGTCACGCTGCCTGATCGCCATCCGGTTCATACGCCGCCATTCCAAAGTTGCGTGCACAGCGCGCATAATTCACAATCGAAGACTCTAACAGACAGATTCTGATCATCGGCACCGATGGCCGAGATGAAGTCGTCGTGCATCGCGGCGGTCAGGGTGAAGTCAAAGTCAACTTGCATCTCAATCAAGGCGGTGGTTCGGGTGGTTCTGATGGAGGCGGCGATAACTCGCATGGCAGCTCCCATGGAAGCGGATCAAACGGTGGTGGAAGTGATGGTGGTCACGATTGTGGTGACGAGACCTTCACCTTCAATGCCGTGAGCGTTACTGGCATCTTTATGTATCTGTGCGACGGCGATGACCACGCAGTGATCGGTGGTGGCGAAGGTGGTTCGGACGGTGGCTTCGACATTCCCGCGACGATTTATGGTGAAGCGGGTGACGATCATCTTGAGGGAGGCAACGGTCGCGATTTGCTGGACGGAGGCGACGGCAACGACATTCTGCATGGCGGCAAAGGGGATGACATCCTGTTGGGCCAAGCTGGCAACGACAACCTCACGGGGGCGGCTGGTAATGACATCCTCGTCGGAGGGAATGGCAACGATCGTCTGCAAGGTGATGCTGGTCGCGACATCCTCATTGGTGGGAACGGAGCCGATGATCTTAACGCGGGTACCGACGACGACGTCTTAATCGCTGGGGCAACCAGTTTCGACAACAACGTGGCTTCGCTGTCGTTGCTCCGAACGGCATGGACCACGACGGCGAATTACGCCACGCGAGTTGCCAATCTCACCAACTGAACCGGCTCGGTTCTGACGGGTACTGGAGTGAAACTCAAATCTTCCGGTACAGATCGCAGTGTCTTCGGTGATACTGAGAGGGATACGCTCTCCGGGCAAAACGGAAGCGATCTGTTCTTCGCCTCGCTGAACGACAACGTCAAAGATAAGTCCGCCAGCGAAACGCTGCTGTCGCTGTAAACTTCCGATGCGGGTGACTCGAAAGTCGGGTCACCCGCGTTTGTTTGATCCTTTCTTCATGACCGTCGTGTCCGACCGAATTTTTGAATGAGAGTGAGCTTCACGATTTCGGTTTTTCGGAAGTCAGTTCCTTCAAGCGTGCAATTGCACCGCGCATCTCACCTTGGGCACCAGGATCGGATTCTTCTTTCAGCGCGGCCTCGAGTGCCGGAAGTGAAGCGGGATCGGCGGTCGTTCCCAACGCTCGAGCAACATAACCTCGGCGATGGTGGTCGGTTTCCAATTTCAACACGCTGACGATTTCAGGAGCCGCTTCTTTCGCCAAAGCACCAAGCATTCCCAACGCGTGCGCGGCCTTCATACGCACCAGGGCTTCCTCATGGTGCAGGTACTTTCGTAGCGAAGTGATTTGCTGCGGCACTTCGACGTCGATCATGGCGAGCGCTCCAAGTGCGACAACGCGAGTCACCGGATCAGCATCTTTCTCGCTCGCCACACGCAGCGGCGCGACGAGCGATTTCTCGTCGGGTGCGGCCTTGCCAATTCGTCCAAGCGCGCGAGCCGCAGTTTCTCTCGCCTCTTTGAAGGGATCATTTTTGAGCCCTGCGACCAATTGCGGAACAGCCGGAATCGCTGCTGCTCCGAGATTGCCGATCGCCGTCGCTGCCGTCGATCGAACTGCCCCTTCACGATCATCGAGTGCCGCACGCATTTCGCTCAACAACTTCGGCGAGATATCCGAGTGTACGAGGGAACCGATCGCAGCCTGCCGCACTTTGGGGTCGTCGCTCTTGAGGTCGATCTTCACTTTGGCAATTCGCGTTTCTGCAGACCCCGCCGGCTCAGCTCCATTGGTGTTCGCAATCGAAAGAGCCAAGATCAAAAGGGAAACCATCGTTGTGAATCGTGTGATGCTTCGAGAAAAGACCATGCCACTTCCTTATTGAGTTATGGGCCAGTTACGGGAATAGAATAAATTGCAGTGAAGCCGCAGCCTCCTTGCGGATGTCGCCGATTTCCGGTTCGTTAGAGGCAGCTTACTGACCGACTGCATCCGAACAACTCCGACGGAAATTCGTTTTAGACTGAGTTCGCAGCAACATGCAGAGGTTGATTGACGGTGTGTGGGCTGGGTCGCGAATATCCCGCCCCGCTGTATTGGTGGAATGCTTTCTGGTTGCTTTCGTTTTTACTCTTCGTGCTTATTTTTGATCTTTGAGGCTCTCATGTCTGATTCGTCGCCATCACCTGCCACATCTCCAGAACCGCATCGTTTGGAGGCTGTTCGTTTGGAAAAGCTCCACGCACTGGAAGCTCTTGGCATCGACCCGTGGGGACAAAGGTTTGATGGGCATGTGGCAATTTCTGTGGCTCGCGACAAATGCCCGACGGAGTTCGGCACCGATGGTGAAACTGTCCGTGTCGCAGGCCGCATCATGTTGCAGAACGATCGCGGCAAGCTGAAGTTCTTTCACATTCAAGACGCGACCGGTCGCATTCAGTTAATGATCTCGATGAAAGACGTCCCGGAAGCGACATGGGCCGCGATCGAGCAACTGGATTTAGGGGATCTCATTGGCGTTGATGGACGACTGCGAGTCACCAAGACCGGCGAGAAGACGATCTTCGTTGTCGGTCTGACTCCGCTGTGCAAATCGTTGGCTCAGCCTCCCGAAAAGTTTCACGGCGTTCACGACATCGAGATGCTGCTGCGGCATCGCTACATCGACATGATCTACAACGAAGGAGTGCTGGCTCGCCTGTTGGATCGAACCAAAATAATTAGTTCCATTCGACAGACGTTGGGTGCGCAGGGATTCGTTGAAGCAGAAACCCCTGTGCTTCACGCGATCGCCGGAGGTGCTGCGGCGCGGCCGTTTGTCACGCATCACAACGCCCTCGATATCGACTTGTATCTGCGGATCGCATTGGAGTTGCATCTCAAGCGATTGATGGTCGGTGGCATCGAGCGGGTCTACGAGATCGGTCGCGTCTTCCGCAACGAGGGGATCGACGCGACTCACAACCCCGAATTCACGATGATCGAGCTGTATCAAGCTTACGCAAACTATGAGGTCATGATGGACCTCTGCGAAAAGATCTTCCTCGACGCGGCAAAGGCGATCGGGAAGGATTCATTCATCCTTCCGTGGGGTGACAAGACGGTGGATCTCACTCCGCCGTGGAAGCGTTGCAAGTACGGCGACCTCTTCCGCGAACACGCCGGTTGCGATATGCACGACGCCGATGCGGTCTTGGCCAAAGCGAAGTCATTGCACATTGAAACGACCGCGAAGCATCCTGACGTGCTCGTCAACGAAGTCTTTGAAGCGACCGTCGAGGACGCGCTGATCGGCCCGGTGTTCGTCATCGACTATCCCGCGTCAATGTGTCCGCTGACGAAACGCAAACGCTCTGATCCGTCAATCGCCGAACGCTTTGAACTGTTCGTCCACGGCCTGGAAATGGCAAACGCCTACACCGAGTTGAATGACCCGCGTCTGCAAGAAGAGACGTTCCGCACACAGCTTGCTGGGCAAGCCGAAGAAGATTCGATGGCCAAGATGGACCACGAGTTTGTCTACGCGCTGAAGGTCGGCATGCCTCCCGCCGGAGGCATGGGCATCGGCATCGACCGCTTGGTGATGCTGCTAACAAATACCAACACGATCCGCGATGTGATCGCCTTCCCGCTACTGAAGCCGGAATAAGAGTTCGCAATTGGAAAGACTTGCTTGCATCTCGATCGTAGAGGATCGAGCAGGGAGTGACTCCACGCGTCTTAGAGTTGTTACGCGGCTATCTGATTCCCCGCGCGGAGGGATCAGTCGGTCCAATTGCTTTGCATCAGCGTGACAGGCCATGTGTCGGGGTTTGCGAACCAGGGGCATCCCCGTGAGCAAAGTCGTCCAGTCAGCGCTGTTGGTTTTGGATGAAAAGCGGGCTTTCACGCAGATCAATTTCGAGAAATCCTTCGGTTGGAAAGAGGCTCCGGCAAAGCCTCGCTCTTCAAGTTCATCACTTACGTCAAGTCATCGTCTCAAACACCGAGCTCTGCCGAATTGCTTGCATCCTTCGGCTGGCCGCTATTGCTTTAACGGCATACGATCCGCCTTCTGAAACAGGACGATTGGTGTGGCTTGTAACTGTGTTTAGTTACGACCAACCACCGTGTGGAAATGTTGCGTTGTGACGTCATGCTGGTTTAGATTGTCGATAACCAGATTACGATGGCGAAATCTCACTGAATTTCGATCGCGCCACAGTCAGGCTGGGACAAACCTTTATGGGTCTTAGTCTTCTGTGAACCACAACCCCACCTTTGGTCGCGACCTGCGGTTTGCCGCACTGCTTTCTGATTCTCGCCTGTTTCTTGGCAGCTAAAGCCACTTGCTCTCGCCCTCTTCATTAGGTTACCGGCGAAATTGGCATTCAATAACCATCCATTGTCGCAAACCGCGTAGTGACTAGTGCCACGACCAAGAAATAACCTGCCATTAGATTTGGAGTGCGGCTTGTTGGATTTTTGTGGTGCGGGTGATGCGCCGGTGCGGTGGGCAGAACCGAGCTACGGGCTGCGATTGTGTCGGTTTGCCGGTGTAGGT
>JAPLNX010000274.1 GCA_026400935.1 Planctomycetia bacterium
CCAACAACAACCGAATGATCGCCTGTGCTTCAGGCGTTTGTCTCGCAATCAGTTCTTCCGTGACGACCGACGACATCACCTACTGATCGCAGAAAATCCCAAATAACGCGAGATCATTTTAGAATCCGTGAACGATTACCCCCGACAGAGCTTGCCTCGGTAGTGTTTGTGCCATGATACGCATTGGCCTAACGCCGAGTGGTGACACGTTGTGGGCGAGCGAGCATTTGGAAGGACTCAAATGAATGTACTGCCATGCCGCCAAATTTCTTGTAATCGCGAAAGGAGTTTTCGGCGGCGGTGACTTGGGATTGGAAGTCGTCATAAGTGTTGTCACCAAAAGTAATCTTCGGCAGCATAATGCTCGTCACTTGGAACCCCGCGATCTCCGTACCGTCAGCGTTGGCGATATTACGATTGCGGAAATTGCGAAGCTCCGGATCGACGCGCACGGCGGTTTCAGCAGCGGCTCGTGCTTGAACCACTGCGTTGCCCGACAAGTTGCCGGACGATGCTCCGAATTTTTCCGCAACGGCTTTCAGGCCGCGGCCAAAGCGATCGACTTCGTCTGCATCCGGTGCGATGGGGACTTCGAGGCCCACATGGACGTTCTGGCCGTCATCAATACGTCGCAAACGAAAGCCGTCATAACGACACAAATCTGCGAACTCACGACCGGGGCCGCGTAACGTGGCCTCGAAGCGTTTGCGAGGCAGACCAACCACGTACCACGCATCCGCCGGAGTCGGCACAACAGTTTCGACTCCCATGAAAACACGAGCCCCTTTGTTGTTGTCTGCATATGCGAGTAATTCTTGACCATGTACGACCATTCCGTCGGCGCCGTCCGCGTTGTCGCGGTAGTTCATCAACCCCACGTTGTCGAACAGGTCAAGGCAATGCCAGCTCGCCGCTTTCTTCTTGCCGTTGAAGACCACATCACCGATCGGCTTGCCAGTTTGCAAATCGACGTGATGCCACCAAAACGGGATATCGACGCCAAACGTCAATCCCGATTGAGTTCGCACTCGTCGCTGGCACTCGGCGCTCAAGTCGAGGAAGTCCTTCAGCATTTTTTCGCGACGTGACCGATCATGCCATCCGAGCAGCGCGTGCGGCTCATTGTCGAAGTGGATGCCGTCGAAGCGTTGGTCGGGAGACGACTGCTGATTGAACGCGATCACAGCTTCAACCACGCCAAGCGGCACAGAATGCATCGCTCGAACAGAGAACTCTGGATCGCCGTCGAGTGCATGTACTTGCAACCGCATCTGGTGAGCAGCCGCAAGAAACTGGCGGAGCTGATCTTCACGACGCAGCTTCACACTCGCGGCAATTGTCTTGCCGCCGGTCGAAGCGACTTGCACGGAGAGTGGATCGATCTTGTAGCTGACCTGCACCCAAAGCTGTTCGATCCCTTCATGAGCACATAGATCAAACAAGCTTTCACGAGCGGCTTCTTTTTCGAGCAATTCGTCAAGGTTCCATAACCACATTGTGCGCGGCGCGGCATTTCGTGCGATCGCTGGTGTTGAGGTTTCTAGTCCATTCGGATGGAGATTCACTTCTGCTGTTGTCTTGAAACAGAGATCGTCTACGAAGACGACTGACTGACCGACCGTAGAAAACAAAAATGTGATGCCGGCAAACTGCTCAAGATCGAGTGAAGCCGCGTCACTCAACGGGATCAGAACTTCTTGCCAATTGCGGTTCACACCGTTCGGCAAATACTTGCGAACTTCTCCGAGCGGGAACGAATCTTCTTTCGCAATCCAGGAGCCGTCTGCCAGCTTGATCGTGAAGGTCTCGCCACCGGTTTGACCACGCACCCAGAACGACAAATAACCGAACGGCTTCGCGTTGAAGAACTTTTTCTTCGCGACTTTCGAGTCGAAGCATTGCAACCAGACGCCGCAAAACCCCTCCTCTTGTTTGTTCGCTCTGATTCGTAGACTTGTTCCACGCTTCCCCGGTCCGTGAAAAAATGTCGTATCGCGAAGAGCGTCAATCTTGCTCGCGCCAGATTGAAACGCTCCCAGATAACCATCGAGCGCGTTCGGAACGCCCCCCTCAAAATCATCAAAAAGAACCACATTTGGCACTGCCGCCTGAGCAACGTGAGCCGCGCTAAAAAAAAGAAATAACGCCGCGAGCCAACCGGCGCGAGGCGAAATCAACACTCGCAGTTCTTGAATCACGTTGTCCTCACACGGCCGTAGCCAAACGGGGAGTTTCCGCCACAGTCGGGGATATCGCAGCGGAAACTCCCCTTGGAAACATCGCTGACGGGGGAATGTCAGCGACGCACAACGATCACGGGTTCAGAATGTGGAACATCTTCTGGAAGATCATTCATTGTCGTTCCGGTCTCAAACAACTGAGCCTGCGATGCATCCGGCGTCGCCAGCACAACGATCTGATACTTCTGCCCCGACTCAGTCTTTTCGTTACCGAAATGGACACGAGTCTTGAACTTGTTGGCTCCCTCCGATTCGGCAGGCGCTTGCACCCACCACGGCGATCGTTCGTTCGCATCTCGCACGAGGATTACCGGCCATCCCTTGGCAACCTGACACGTCAACTGTTCCACGCAGCCAACTTGGTCGCTGGGCGGCGAGATCACCGCCACGTCCGACTTCTTCGTCTCGACTTGGGCGACCGGCTCCGCTTTCACTTCTCTGTGTGAGTTCAACCATAAACTCAGCCCAGCAACTCCCAACACGGGCAAGGCGACTGCGCAATTCAACATCGTTCGTGAGAACTTCATTGGATACTCCTTCTCGATGATCCTCCTTGATCGCAACTTTTCGCCGAGACTTCAGACTGAAACATACGTGACAAGCTCGTCACTCGAAAATACCACGCCGTTTGCGCGAGCTTCAGAAAATATTGCAACTCATCTAAGAATCGCGGGGCATCTCAAAGCGTTCTGAGCGACATTGCGATTACTGAAACCTCCTCAGTTCCGAAGACCTTCCTGATCAGGATGTTTGTGCTACCAATGCCACGTTTTGTCCCGAACCTTCGCAGGGACGAAGTTGTCTTGCTTCGACCTTCTGAAAAATAGTTCTTCAATCACGGCAACCGCGTCAGCCGTTTTCAAGAACGCTTGGTACAGAGGGTAGAACGGCAAGATCAGACTGACACGCAAATCACGACCCGGTGAGTGCGAATATCCCAGCAACAACAAAGTCTGCACCAACTCCATCGTCAGCAGGCAAAGATAAAGCAATACGAGCACGTTGCCAGCGTTACCGGTAAAGATCCACAACAACCACATGCCGTACAGCCACCAATGGGCGAGGCAGTAGATGTTGAAAAACCAACGTTCGAAGAACAAAACAAAATTGTTCCAGCGAAAATGTCGCTGCCAAAAGTAAGCCATGTCGAAATGCTTGCGGCATTCGTATGTCACGACCGAACGATCCCAGCGTCGGCGCTGTTGAAACAAGCGGTCCCACTCTGTCGGCACTTTCGTCAGGCAGCTTGCTTGGGGTGCCGCCGCGATGCGATAACCAAGCCGTCGAATGCGCAGCGTGACGTCCCCATCTTCGCCTGGACCGACATCCCAGCCGCCGATTCGTTCGAGCAACTCGCGACGAAAAGCTCCGAATGCACCTGAGACAATCGCCAAAGTGTTGAACCGATCGGCCATTTGCCGTCCCATGAAAATCGTCTGCCGATACTCATAAGCTTGTAGCCACGTGCAAAGGTTATGAAACGCATTCCACGCTTCGACCGTTGCCGAGACTGCGCCGACTTGAGGATCAGCAAACGGTTGCACGATCTCCCACAGCGCGTTGTCAGAGAATCGTGAATCGCAATCCATGCAGACGACGATCTCGGCACGCGTATAACGCAGTCCCCAATTCAGAGCGCTTGATTTTCCGCCGCGTTCCTCACGACTCAGAACAAGAACCCCAGCATGTTCTGCGGCGAATTGCTGGGCGATCTCAACCATGCCGTCCGTTGAGCCGTCACTGACGACAATCAATTCCAGCCGAGGATACCGGCCCCACATCGATTCCAAGGCATCGGCAATTGTGTCCCCTTCATTGTGCCCGACCAGCAACACACACACGGTCGGACATTGCGAGTACTCTGTCGCCGGACGCACGCCACGCAACCAGTTGCTAAGTCCACGAACAACATCCACAGCCGCCATGCACAAGGTGCCATAGACATAGCGAGTGCTATCAACGAACAGCAGCACTCCCAGAATGACTGCCAATTCATCGAATCGCAACGTCGTCAGCCAATGCAACCAATCGGTCAGCATGAAGGATCGTCCGGGGTAATTGCTCGGCCAGGGGTCATTCACTCTTCGGGTTTGTGCTGTCCGAAAGGCCCTTCCGAGCTTGTCTCGATAGAACCAGGCTTCTGCACTACGGCGCTTGTGAGGTTGAGTGTTGAGGCTCGTGGCAGTGATGAGCGACAATGTCTTCCAGATGTGCTTGGTGAGCCGGGAATCGGAGTCCACACTTCAGGCAGTGTCCAATGATCTCCAATTCTTGTGGGCTCCAATCGCA
Source organism: Planctomycetia bacterium (assembly GCA_026400935.1). GTDB lineage: Bacteria > Planctomycetota > Planctomycetia > Planctomycetales > Planctomycetaceae > SXKJ01. The sequence continues at coordinate 4,530 of JAPLNX010000274.1, forward strand.
GTCATTGCAGCGATTCGGTCCGTACAACGATTCACAATCGGTCCCGACGATCAATCGTTGAGCACAACACTTCGGACACGCCAGGCCACCTTCCGACGTAACGCGAAATTCCGAAACCTGTCCGATATACGCACACGCAAAATGATGCATTAGCGAATCACGTTCGACGCGAGCCGATCCGCAACAAGGACACGCCGGACGAAAGCTTGGCAATGCATGACACTGCGGGCAAACCCAGACCCGATCTAGCAACACGTCCGATCGGCCTCCTTGTTCTTTAGCCACCGGTCGCTCGAAGTCATTCACCGGCTTCATAAACTTCAATCGCGACGAATCGAACCGCGGCGCACGCAATCCGTGCGGCAAATCGTGTGACAACAGCCATTCGCTTCCATCGACTTCAACTCGGGTCACACTTCCTGAGGCAGGCACAACCGGTGCGGAGGCAACCGGCACAACATCCGTTGATTGAGGCATCGCCGAATGCTCAGGCTGCAAACGAATGTCCTCGTTTTTTTCGCGTAAACTGCCGCGTATCGAGGCCAACGCCTGACGCACTTCGTTTTCCAACGGACTTCCTTGTCGGACGGTGTCGTCCACACGGCGTGTCGGCAATGAGACCGCCACCTCTTCATGCGTAGTCAGTTCAGAATCATCTAAGCTCTCAGCTTGATCGGCGCGAGAGATTGCGGAGCGTTCTCGAATCGCAGCCAGTGCTTCCTTCACTTCTGATTCGAGACGACTTCCTTCCCGCACTGTGTCGGCCACTTTGGAAACGGGCTCGTGGCTCTTTGTGGTAGTAGACCGCAACGTTCCTTTCAACGCGGCATTCAATCGAGCAATCAGTTCGTCGGCAGTAAACGGCGTACGGATGATGTCTGTCACACCAGCCGCCAAGGCATCGGCGATCAGAGCTTCGTCCTTCGACTTCGAGTTCCACAGCAAAACGATGGCGACATCGGACGGCGTTCGACTCTGTCGTAACAAACGACTCGCCGGAATGCCGTCCATCATCGGCGATCGCAACGACATCAAGACCAAATGCACGTCTTGTCGTTCGATCGCCGTTTGACAAGCATCGAAATTATTGGAGAACAACGTCGGTGTGAATGAGGATTTTCGCAGTTCATCAAGCCACGGTGTTTCGAGTTCCGGTTCGGCAATGACAATTTGTGAGAGCACTTTTGAGTGCTGATGAGCGATGGTCGTGTCTCGCGTTGCTTGTAAGAAAGTGTGCATTGTTGGAGCCTCTGGTTCGGATTTTCGCAGTCACGGACTCAGCTCGAAGCGCTTTCAAAAGGAATCCATCAAGTCCAGCTCAGTGGGGTTTCGCACACGACAAACACGAATCCGAGCTACCTTCTTACTGTGTTTCCAACTTTCGCTTCACGCGGAATCAAGTCGTCATTCGTTGGCAACCGACTCAACCAGCGATTGACGTTATGTGGTACTTGCACGACAGCGCCGACCTGCAATCGCTCGTGCTGAAAGCGTCCATCAATGGGCTGCAAGTGAATTGGGACGGTCTTGATCTGATGAGGATAATGTCGTTGAATCTGCGTCGGCAGATTCACGTGCTCGTCACCCAAACGACTGACTCGACAAGGCATTTGATCTTGAAATGGCGGCAAGCTGACATGCACCGTGCTGCCACTTCGAAACTCGTTCAAGCGTTGCTGCGGGACGTACAAGACGACTTCCAGCGAATCCTCTTCGAGAATCGTGACGAGCGTTTGCAGGTGTGCCGCACCTTCTCCACCAAAACGATGTCGTTGCAGCACCACGCCGTTGACGGGCGATTGAATCTGCCCCAGAGCGAGTTGCTCTCGCAGTCTTTTCTGTTCGCTTTCGAGGTTTTTCAATTGAGCCAGCATCGGCTGCAAAGCATCAAAGCCCGCGTGCGAGGCCAACTCCGCTACTTGCGAGCGTTGTTGCCAAGAAACCAATCCTTCCAACAACGTCTCTAGCCGATCTCGTTGAGATTGCTCGTCAGCGATGGCCTGCTCAAGGTCATCATCGGTCGCTGTTTTCTTTTCGACCATCCCTGCAACACGCTCACGGCGTTGTTGAGCGCGCTTCAGTTTAACTTGATCCGCACGCACCGCCGCCCATTTGTCACGATACTCTGCTGCCGCTTCACCAAACTGAATTTGATATTGGGCCATCCGCCACTGACTGGCTGAAACTTCTGCATCGAGTTTCGCTTGTGTCATCAACAACTCATCGCTGAGCCGTCCAATCTTTTGCTCAAGCTCGTGCTGATCGAGCGACATCAGCAGTTGGCCTTGCCGAACTCGGTCACCGTTCTGCACATGCACGTATCGAACAACTCCTGTCACCGGCGCGGGAACTTCGATCGTCCGGCCTTCAACTACGCCATATGCGGAATAACGGAAGAACGAATTCCAGACGTTGAACGCACCGAATCCAAGCACGGACATCACCAAGCCAACAACAAAGAAGCGTCCCTTCGGCGGCTTCGGAGGTGTGGCCGAATGCACCGTTGGCGACTTCGTCCGCGCGCTCGGTGGCTGAAACGCACCCGAGCGATATTGCAGTCCAGCGACGGCACTCGAACGAGCGGACTCCCGGTTATCGCCTGCATCGAGACGTTGATTGTCAGTGTTGTTAGCCATTGTGCTGTCCGGTCGATGAAGAAAATCCGCGAGGACTTTGCGGAGGAGTCGTTTCAAACGAACACGACGATCCAGGCCCGGAATCATGCGCTGCCAAATCGACAAAGCATTGTTTTGACCGAGATTTCAAGTAACCCTCCGCCCATTTTCGGAGGCCCGCGTTGTGCGACTGTTCTCGCTGATGCGGCTCGTTCGATGCTCGCTGTTCGCAGAACCCCTCTCAGCGAAACAGTGGCAGAGCAAGTTTTACTTCTTCGTTTTAATTGGCCGAAAAAACTCAAGAAGCTCGCCCATGACCTCGCGGCGAGACGTTTCGATCACGTCGTTATGATCGGCTCGGAGCAACTCGACAAACCGCTTTGGCTGACCGTTCTCCGCAGCATCAGGAGCCGCTGCAAACAATTTTTGACCCAACGACAATGGCACAATCGTGTCACGTCGTCCGTGAAATTGCAGCACCGGACAAGTGACGTCACGAATCCGTTCATCGCTCGGAAAGCGATCAATCAACAACCAACGGACGGGAAGCCACGAAAAGTGATAGCTCGCCGCAGCCGTTAAAGAATTGAACGTCGATCGCAGAATAAGCCCCGCAGGGGGTGTTTTCTTCTGGCAGCACTCTTGAGCCAGCCGAGTCGCCACACCACCACCAAGCGATTCGCCGTACAACACGATGCGAGTCGGTTCAACGTTCAACGTGACTGTCGCAAACTTCCAAGCCGCTCGACTGTCATGAGCGAGCCCTTCCTCAGTCGGCTCACCTGAACTGTCACCGTAACCGCGATAATCGAAGATCAGCACGTCGGACCCCGACTCGCCCAGCGTTTCGATTTCTAGCAGCCGATAACTCCGATTCGCGGCATTGCCGCCGAAGTACAAGGTCAGTGGCCGATCCTGAGCGAGTTGCTCTTTCAGGTCGTCTTCCGACTTCGCCGAACGCCCCGGAGGCAACACTAGCCAGCCACGCAATTCCAAGTTGTCTTCGGTCTGCGTAACGACATCATGCACTCGGTCGGGGCTCAGTGCCGCCATTTGGGCGGGCAGCGCCTTCGCTGGATATGGATGATAAATCAGCGACCGCTGCATCCATGCCAACATCAACAGCCCGCCCAGATACGGCACCGTCAACAACATCACCCAGCGTTTCCATCCGCTGATGCGTGCAGGACGAGGCAATGTTTTTGCAACAGGTTCACCGCTGAATGTGCTCATTGCGATGCCTTGTCTTGCTCAGTTTCACGACATGCATTCTCCGCAAAAACCAACAATCGAGGTCTTTGCAATGACCACTCTATTCAGCGACCGCTTCCAGCTTGATCGCAGTAACCTTACCGTCGGCGGACGCTTTTACCGGAATACTCCAGCGTAACGTTTTGATTTTGCAGACACCGCCAACTCCGTCTCGGCAGTAAGAGAATGTCAGCGTGAGTGCCAACATCGCATTGCCTTCTTTGTTGGCAAGAGGGACGCTGATGACTGCGCCTTCGTCTTTGACTTCCGCCACTTTGCGAGCTTTGAGCTGATCAGCAGCGATCAGGCTCTGCTCGCCAGCTGAGTCCAGTTTGTACGTTACCTTCGCCAGCTTATTGAGCTTGTATCCTTCAGGGAGCTTGAAGCTCACTCGGAAGTTCATTGCATCACCACTTGTGAGGTCTTGCGTGGGAACGGCAATGACCTCTTTGCCTTCGGTCGCGTCGTCGGTCTCCTTGGGAAGTGGAGGCGATTGCAAGCCTTCGATCTTCAGTTCACTCACATCGCCCGAGGGCAACGCAGCCACAAGGATGCGGTGATTGTTCGTATCAGCAATGAAGAGTTTGTTCTTCACCGCAGAAAGCCCCGCAGGTTCAGACAACTTCAACGGGGCTAGGTTGGCTCCCGATTTTCCGGTACCCAGCAACGTCGTCACTTTGCGGCTGGCGAGATCGACTCGTTTCACCTTGTGGTTGTAACTGTCCGCCACGTAGAGCGAGCCTTCGTGGAACAACACATCGAGCGGATGTTGAAAGCGAGCTTTGCCACCGACTTCATCAATGTCGCCAAATGCGAACAAGGTCTGGCCTTGAGGCAAGTCGGACGCACCGGCCACCGTCGTCACTTCCCCTTTAGCGCCGAGCGTCACTTTGCGAATTGACGAACCTTCGCTGTCTGCGACGAACAACGTTTTTCCGGTTCCGACGGAGATACCAGACGGTTGTGCGAACGCGGACTCTGCGAGCGAGCCATTCAGGATGTCTTCACGACCGCTGCCCGCGAAGACCGTGATCTCGTCGGACCCGATTTCATGAGAAAACAACTGATGCGGCCCAGCCATCGCGATGTACAACGTCCCGTCGATTTGAGAAATCGCCCACGGACTGTTGAGTGCCGTCTTGCGCAGCGATCCGCCCCGGTCACGAAATTGAGCCTGCTTCCCTGTTCCCGCGAGCGTCGCGACTTTCTTGGCCTTCAAGTCGATGACACGCAGCATGTGGTTCTCAGTATCAGCCACGTACAAGTTGTCGCCGACGAGAGCCGTTCCTTGCGGACGAAAGAAAGTCGCGGTTTTGTAATTGCCGTCCGTTGCGCCAGCGACACCGCTGCCAATGACGTCGATCAGCTTCCCTTCGAGCGAAGTAATCACGATGCGATTGTGATTACTGTCGGTGATAAACAGTCGATCGGACGCTTCGTCCGCCAGGACTTTGCCGGGGAAGCGGAGTGCTCCCGGCTTGACTCGGTTTCGTTCGAGATCGAATTCCACCGGAGTTTCGTCGAGTGTCCCTTTCGCACGGTGGTAGGCAATGAGCTTCGCGATGACCTCGTCGAGCAATTCGCGATTCCCTTCACCAGATGCCACGCCACAGAAATAGCCTTCTGGATCAATCAACCCGATCGTCGGCCAAGCACGCACTCCGAATCCGCGCCAGATCTTCATTTCTGCGTCGTTGACGATCGGATGTTCGATCTCGTAGCGCAGCGCGGCGCGACGAATGTTTTCTGAATCTTTCTCGTTGTCGAACTTCGCTGAATGAACTCCGATGACGACCAGTTCCTTTGGGTATTTGTGTTCGAGGAATTTCAGGTCCGGCAGGATGTGCATGCAGTTGATACAGCAGAAAGTCCAGAAATCGAGCAGAACAACTTTGCCACGGAGATCCTTCAGTTCGATCTCGCCCGAGGTGTTGATCCATTCGACTCCGCCAGAGAGTTCGTCGCCGGAAAGCTTAAACCGATTGGGAAACGGATTTGGGAGCCCCTTCTTTTCCGTTTCGTTCTCTTTGTCATCATCCTTCGAGGCATCGGCGGGCTTCTTTGCCGTCGGCTTCGACTCTTTCTTGGCCGGCTTGTCTGATTTTGTTTCTGACTTCGCGTCACCCTTCTCTTCAGCAGCGACCAAGCGGTTCTCCAGCAACAGCGAAGGCACACGCTGTCGGCTTAACCAAGTGACGCCGACCGCCAATGCGACCAGAATCAGCAATCCCCAAATGGGCCAACGGGATGAAGACCGTTGAGCGACTGGTGCGGTGAGAGAAACGATGGACTGATCCGACATCATGAACTCCTTCGGCGGGAAACAAGCTCGCGTCGTGACATGCATGCCGACGCCCTCCAAGCGGACCGAAAGCATCCAAGTCGCCCAGCAAGTCGTCAAGTCGCAGCAACTTTGAGTAATTCAAGAACACCGTTGCTGAACTCCCCAAGGCGAATTGAAAGGGTATGCGAGCAGTCGTAAACTCACACCCGCTGTTGGACAGATCGTTGCACAGTCGTCGTACCGTTCATGTCGTGCAGAAAGAATGCACACAAAGGACCTCCACAATGCCAAGCTTGCCTTCCCGGATCTTCAGTCAGTCACCGTGGTCTACGATTCAATGGCGTTTGTATCGAATCTTGATTCTGGCATTGATCGGAATGAGTTTGGTTCATTCAGCGACACAGGCTCAGGATAAAAAGGACACAAAGAAGGACAAACCGAGCGAAGAAAAAACGATTTACGCCGTTGATGGCTGGCCGCTGAAGTTGACCTACTACAAGTCAACCGAAGGAAAAGAGGCTGCCGTGGTGATCTTGCTGCACCCTAAAAACGAGAGCCGTATGGTCTGGACTGCCCCGAACGGGTTCGCAGAAATGTTGCATAAACAAGGTCTCGCAGTCATTGCATTGGACTTGCGAAAGCATGGTCAAAGCAAAGACAGAGAGGGGACATCCGAAGAAGAGACCAAGAAATCAACGAGCACTGACAAAGATAAGTCGTCCAAAAAATCATCGGGCGGCGGCGATTTAAAACAAGGAGATTACTTGGGAATGGTTGCCGACTTAGAGGCCGTCAAAAAGATGATCTATGAGGAACACGAAAACGGAAACCTCAATATGCGGAAGACCGCCATCGTTGCTCCGGGGATGAGCGCGGCCATCGCTGTCGCCTTCACGGCCAATGACTGGGCGAAAAAGCCATACGACGATGCTGCGACAGCCGCCGCCCGAACCCCGCGCGGCCAAGACGTGCAGGCACTCGTGCTTTTGTCTCCTGATTCTGCCGTGCCTGGCGTGGTTGCTCACCAAGTTGCCTCGGCACTGAAAACGGTCCCAGTCTCTTCGCTGGTTGTTGTGGGTAAGAACGACCCACTCGACAAGGAGCAAGCGAAGAAGCTGTTCCAGCAAATGGGCGGTGATCCCGCCAAGACTGCTGCTGCGAAAAAGACAGACGGAAAGAAGGACAAAGCCAAAGAAAAAGAGGCGGATGGTAAGGAAGAAAAGCAACGGCATTATTTCATTTCCTTTGAGGCCAAACTTCGCGGAACCGAATTGCTGGGAAAGAAACTTGGGCTCGAAGAGGCGATGGCCAACTTCTTGAAAGAGAACCTTCAAGGACTCAAAGGCCCGTTCTATGAATGGCGCGATCGCAAATCTCGTTTGGCTGATTGATGCTGAGCGACACCGACTACCCATCAAAATGGTGACTAAGAAATGTCTGTTGCGGTCGCACCGAATTCGACTTCGCTCAGCCTGTTGAAGCGAGTTCGTCGATTTGAACCCGACGCCTGGGTGCGGCTGAGTGCCCTGTATGGACCCGGTCGTTTATGGCTGGTGCCGACGAGAGGGTTTGCAGAGCAACGATGCAGCCGATGCCGTCCAAGAAGTTTTTCGATCGGTCTTTCAAGGGATCTCGCAGTTTCGTGGAACGGCCGATAGTCAGAATGTTGGTTCGTTTCGCGGATGGCTGTGGACGGTCACTCGAAACCACTTACTTGCTTGCTTTCGGCGAAATCAGCATCTCCCGCACGCGGTTGGAGGGACGGACGCTCAAGTTCGATTCACTCAGAAGCCGGACCTCAGTCAATCGCTCGATGAGTCCGAACCAGATGTGGAAGGGACACGACGGCGATTGCTGCACCGGGCGATTGATCTGGTACGAGCTGATTTCAACGATTCGACCTGGACCGCGTTCACACGAGTGACTCTGCAAGGCCACGCGATTCAGGATGTCGCGTCGGAACTGGACCTGACCGTAAACGCTGTCCGCCAAGCGAAGTTCCGGGTGTTGCGACGGCTGCGCGAAGAACTGGACGACGTGTAAGCCTCTTGTGTTCTCGTAACCCAACGAGCTTGTGATTTTTTCGATTCAGTTGTTTTTGGGGACGACGATTCATTCAAGCAGACAGTCAATCGTCGATCCTGCGCAATCCTATGCGGTCGTTTTTTGTGAAGTCGTATCGAATTCGTTGAAATGTGAAAAACTCACAAGCTCAACGGGGTAGCACGAACCGACGTGGCACTGATGCCGCAATTCCTCTCGTTCTGCAACTCCCAGCCTGGCCAACGTATTCGTGTTGAGCAGCGAGCGAGAATCTATCCGAAAAGTTTGAGCGGTGATTCCTGAGTTGGCGTGACTTCGCTCTACGTAGCCATCATCCTCCGCGTGATGACGGCTACGTACTTGCGGCTTTGCCGCTCGATAATTTGCGACGATTCTTTCCGGATGGTCTCGCAGTTCAGGATCCGTTATTTCACTCCATCAAGGCGGCAATTCTCACCTAATTTGCCAGATATTCCCGCCAACCAAGCCGTTGCCGTGGGCTGGCATGTTGACACGTCATTGCGCCAGAATCGCAAAAGTTTCACTCCCAAAATCACTCTTCGGATCAAAATTGTTACGAAGATTTTCATTTTCGCGTAACGCTCGCGCATCTCTCTAGTACCACGACCGAGAATTGATCCTCCATAAAAAGCGAGTTTGTGTCATTACTGCATCACCTTTAACGGAGGGTGGTGCGATGCCAAGGAAGGCAGTGCGGATTGAGGCGACGGAGCGGCAACTGGAAATCCTGCG
>JAPLNX010000268.1 GCA_026400935.1 Planctomycetia bacterium
CCGCAGGATTTCCAGTTGCCGCTCCGTCGCCTCAATCCGCACTGCCTTCCTTGGCATCGCACCACCCTCCGTTAAAGGTGATGCAGTAATGACACAAACTCGCTTTTTATGGAGGATCAATTCTCGGTCGTGGTACTAGATACAAAAAAGAATTCGCGGTGCGAGATCGTACGGAAGGCCACAGCACCGCGATCTCTCTCACAAAGATTTTCTGAGCAGCCCGCTCTTGGCGAGCGGGGTGACCGTAACGGGCAAAAGTGCCCTGGCCTCTTTGATGTTGAGCGTATCGTGACCTTCGTCGAACTGATTGACGATCATCGACAATGATTCATGAGCTTCGACGGCGCGAGAGGTGGAAGACAACAGTCGCGTGAGGCTGACCATCGAGCGGAGTTCGTGCGAGCGCGAACCCTGTAGACGGGCGACCTCGATCGCTTTAAGGAAGTGAGACTCGGCAGATGAGTCGTTCAGGCGTACTGCGACTTCGCCCCGGAGTCGATGCAGATCGGAAAGCGGAAAACCCTCTGCTGTAGCTTTTGCAAACTCGTCCCCTTGGGTCAGCGCAGCCGCAGCGTCGGTGAGGCGGTCCTGCGAGAGCGCGACCTCGGCTTGCATGGCGTAGAAATAAGACGAGCCGAGTTCGGAGCCTTGAGCACGCCAAGCAACGATCCCTTGGCGAATGGCTTCGAAGGCATTCGGATCGCGGCCGGAGATACCGATCGCCCAATGTTTAAGCACGCTCCCTCAACCGATCCAGAATCGGAAGCTGTGCTGCTCAGAAAGTGCCGGTGCGTTCTCCGCAGCGGCAAGCGTTCCGGGAACGTCGCAGCGAAATTGATGCAGCCAAGTCGAGAAGCTCAGTGCAAGCGTGATTGTGAAGGGATGTGCTAGCGATTCCGCTTCAGCAAGTGTTCGCTTTGATTGTTCCAACGCTTGCTGAGGGAATCCGGTCAGCCACACCGCCCACGACTTGTAGCTGCCAGCGGCGATCCACGGATGGACCACGTCGTAGCGATTTACTTTCGCACGGACTTCCGGGGTTGCCGGGATCGACAGCACTTGGTCGAGGTGTGGCATCGCGGCAGCGTACTCACCTTGATAGACGAGTGGCGGCGCGACAGCGCGGTGAGCCGCAACAACAAAATCCGGTTCACTCGACTGATCGGCAAGTACGACCAACTGGTGGCCGATTTCACGAGCCTTCGCATACTTTCCTTGCAGCATGTAGTAGCGGAACAGGCCGTACAGAATTGGAAAGAGTTCGGTCGTCAGCTTGAGTTCCTGTTGAAGCTCCGCTTCGGGCAACGTTGTGGCAGAACGAATCAGTTCGAACGAAAACGCCCGGCCAATCGTCGCGGCTAGTTGCACCACCGCGAGATCGTAGTCGATGCGATCCAGGCGAGACATGAGCATGCCTTGCAATGAGGTCGAGATTTGCTTGACGGCGTGAATGCCAGACAACGGACGAATCACCGTCAGCCTTGAGCGTGTCCGACTCGACGACCATTTGCGTGTACTCTTCGACGAACAACGGCACGCCGTCGGTTCGTTCGATGATTTGGTCGATCAGGGCTACTGGAAGCCGACGCTTGGCCTTTTGCTCCATCATTTCTTGAATCTGCCGCTTCGTCAGACGATTGAGCGCGAGATTCGATTGATGGGCTTTGCTCTTCCACGGTGTCTCGAATTCTGGGCGAAACGTCAGCACCGTGAGAATTCGATCATTCAAACCGCGATCGATGAGTTGCTCAACGAACTCCAACGTCGATGGGTCAACCTAGCGCAAGTCCTCAATGACGAACAGCAGCGGTTGTCTAATCGACAATTCCTTGAGCCAGTCGAGCAGCAGTGCCGTGGTCTGCTCACGCTGAGCTTGCGGAGGCAAATTGAGCTCCGGGATTTGACCGTTGAGAGGCACCGACAAAAGCGATGCGATCAGAGCGACTTCCAAATCCCCATCAAGGTTGACGCTTCGTAAATGCAATACGAGCTTCTCAAGTTGCGTCGAGGCAGTGTCTTCACGCTCAAACCCGAGTACACGCTCAAAGCATTCGATCGCCGGATACAAGCTGCTGTTTTGCCGCTGCTGCGACGCTCGCCACTCAATAATTGGATCACCGTTGTCGTGGGCTTGCTCCAACACATGCCGCTTGAGTGAGTGAACCAGCCTGGATTTACCCAACCCCGCCTCACCGATAATCAGCACAACTTGGCCCATCCCTTCGGCCGCTTGCTCCCAACGTTCCTGAAGCAATCCAATTTCTTGATCACGCCCAATCAGCGGAGTCAGTTCGGCCAATCCAGCACGATCTACGCGACTGGCTCCGGACCGCTCTTGCGTGATACGAAACAACGCCACCGGACTAGGTAAGCCTTTGATTCGCTGCTCACCCAATGTCTCGCTCTCGAATTGACCTTTCAACAAAGAATGCGTCTTTTCGGAAACTAGTACCACGACCGAGAATTGATCCTCCATAAAAAGCGAGTTTGTGTCATTACTGCATCACCTTTAACGGAGGGTGGTGCGATGCCAAGGAAGGCAGTGCGGATTGAGGCGACGGAGCGGCAACTGGAAATCCTGC
>JAPLNX010000006.1 GCA_026400935.1 Planctomycetia bacterium
ACCTACACCGGCAAACCGACACAATCGCAGCCCGTAGCTCGGTTCTGCCCACCGCACCGGCGCATCACCCGCACCACAAAAATCCAACAAGCCGCACTCCAAATCTAATGGCAGGTTATTTCTTGGTCGTGGCACTAGCTGATGTAAATGCGGACGGGCACCTTGACCTCGTTACAAACAAGGAAGTATTCCTCAATGATGGTACAGGTCTGATGACACCGATCCCCAATGCGCTCCCAAAGGCTGAGTTCGGCTATGCCGTCGCTCCAGGTGACTTGAACGGTGATGGGGCATTGGATGTGTTTGTTGGAGGCTCACTCCAAAGTCACGTTTACTTGAATCAGACAGCACCAACGGACGTAACTCTACCGGCGGGAGGTGGGGCGTACCGGCTGGCAAATCCTGGTGGGCAGGTCGTGTTGAGCGATCAGGCCGGGACGGAGTTGCTGCGGCAGGCAGTGGCGGGAACTCAGCAGCTGGTCATTCATGGATCGAACGCGAACGACTCGCTCACGATCGACTTTTCGGGAGGGAATCCGATTCCAACGGGCGGATTGACGTTTGCCAGTGCTGGCGGGAATAGCTCGCTGATTTTGACGGGCGGGTCGGTGACGAATGCGGTGCATGTCCTCAGCAACGTGACCGACGGGCAAGTCAAACTTGATGGGGCGGCGATCACTCATTCCGGGCTGAAGAGTATTACTGATCGAATCAGCGCCACGAACCGCGAGTTCGACTTGAGCAATGCTGCCGACAACGGGAAGCTCTCCGACAATGAAACGGCGGGCGACGGCGTGAGTCGGTTGAGCATCGTCGGTGGACTGACGGTCGATTTCACAGCGCCGGCGGAGACGACACGCTCACATTGTCTGGAGCAGACTCGTTGTTGACTGGAACGGTGACCGTGTTTGGTGACGACGGCAACGACTCGCTCACTGGTTCAATGCAGTCCGACCTTCTCGATGGCGGACTCGGAAACGATGTGTTGCTGGGTCAAGGTGGCGATGACACGCTCGTTGGTGGCGATGGGTTGGACACGTTGCTGGGTGGTGCTGGGCGAGATTCGTTGAGTGGTGGGGACGGCAACGATCGGCTCAACGGGCAGGGTGCAGCGGACACGATCAGCGGCGGGTTGGGTGATGACTATCTCATCGGTGGCGAGGGGATTGATCTGCTGGCCGAATCGGGGGACGTGAACTTTCTGTTGAAGCAAACGACGCTGACTGGCCTCGGAGTTGATCGGCTGGCTCAGTTTGAAAAAGCAATGCTGACCGGCGGCGACAGCGCGAATGTGCTTGATGCGAGCGGTTCCAATTTGATCGTGACGCTGATCGGTGGCGGCGGGAACGATCTGCTCAAAGGTGGTTCGCGCAGCGACAGCCTCGATGGTGGCGACGGCGATGACACGCTGCTCGGTGAGGACGGACATGATTGGTTGAGCGGCGGACTCGGCAATGATTTGCTGTCGGGTGGAACCGGCAACGATCACCTCAGCGGCGACGCGGGAAGCGACACGCTCACCGGTGGATCGGGCAACGACGTGCTGCTCGGCGGAACTGAGTCCGACACGCTGGTCGGCGGCCTCGGCAACGACACACTCGACGGCGGCGACGGAGCCGATCAACTCGCCGGAGGCAACGGCAACAAC
>JAPLNX010000379.1 GCA_026400935.1 Planctomycetia bacterium
CGGCTTCCGGGTTGTGTGTGTATCCGGCCCCAGGACATAACAGCCTAGCCGCTTTACCCCTTTACCTTGTCCGCCGCGAAGCGGCGCGCGATTTTTTTTTGCTCCAAACAACTGTCACTGATCTCTGTTTTGGGAACTTACAATGCCGCAGAAGTCCGAATTGGCGATCGCCCCCAAGGACATGGAAGACCTGATCCAAGTCGTCCGTGGACAGCGAGTAATGCTCGATATAAACCTGGCGCGTCTCTACGAAGTGACTGTGGGTGCGTTGAATCAGGCGGTCAAACGGAACTCCGCGAGGTTTCCCGAAGACTTCGCCTTTCAGTTGTCCGCCGACGAAACGGCTCACTTGAAATCACAAATTGTGATTTCAAGTTGGGGAGGTCGTCGGTCAACTCCGTGGGTGTTTACGGAGCAAGGGATTGCCATGCTCAGCAGCGTTTTGAAGTCCGAGAAAGCGGCAATGGTCAACGTCGCCATTATGCGTGCGTTCGTAAAACTCCGCCGACTACTGGCCACTCCCGGCGAACTCGCTCAACAGCTTGCCAAGTTGGCCGAGACCGTGGACTTCCATGATGACCAACTCAAAACGATCACCGAAGTTCTTCGGCAAATGATGGCCGAACCGCCCAAGCCACGCGAAATGGGCTTTCATACTATCAGAACACGCTCCGCCAAATCTGAGTGAGTTCAGGAGTTGGATCGACGGGATTTCAGATTTGAAATGGCAGAGAGCAAATGAAGGCCGACGAACTGCAAGTCATCGAACGGGCCTACGAATTGGTCGTCTGGCTGAGCTCGCACCTCGAAAATTTTCCGAAGAGCTATAAGTTCACGCTCGCCGAACGCATGGGGACGCGGCTGTATGAAGTGCTGGAATTGCTGATCGAGGCCAAGTACTCGCGTGAGCGTCAGCCACTCTTGAAGCGGGTGAATCTGCACTTGGAAGTGCTGCGGTTTCAAAGCCGCATCGCCAAAGACACTCGCTGCTGGAGTATCGACAACTACGGCTCCGCGGCGCGTAAGATCGACGAAGTCGGCAAGCTGGTCGGCGGATGGTTACGACGCACCAATTCCAGTGAAGGAGCAGCGAATGAAGCGATACGGCAACCTGTGGAACGAATTGACCAGTTTCCGGCACCTGCTGCTGTCCGCAGCAAAGGCGCGTCGCCGAAAGCGAAGCCAAAGGAATGTGGCGACCTTCCATTTTGAACTGGAACGAGAACTCCTCCGATTGCAGGACGAATTGACCAGCAAGAGCTACCAGCCGGGACCGTATCGCGAGTTCATGATTTACGAACCGAAGCAGCGGCTGATCAGCGCCGCGCCGTTTCGCGACCGCGTCGTGCATCACGCGCTGTGCGGCGTGCTGGAGCCTCTCTGGGAACCCTGTTTCATCAGCGACAGCTACGCCTGCCGCAAACGCAAAGGGACTCATGCCGCCGTCAATCGCTTTCAATCGTTCGCTAAGCAGTACCGCTATGTGCTTAAGAGCGACGTCCGCAAGTACTTCCCGTCGATCGACCATCAGGTTCTGAAGCAACTTGTCGCTAAAAAAATCAAAGATCCTGACGTACTGTGGTTGGCGAACCGGATCATCGACCACTCGAACCCGCAGGAGCCGGTCCTGCGCTGGTTCGCTGGAGACGATCTCTTCA
>JAPLNX010000133.1 GCA_026400935.1 Planctomycetia bacterium
ACTAGCCGTTCTCCTCCCGTTGCTCTCCACCCCGTCTCACGACGACGCAGTTACGTTCGGATACAAAGTTCAAACCAACTTCGACGAGGACTTGCACCTCGCAGATTCAATCCACTTGCAAACGCACTAGCCATCACGCTCTGCGTGATGAGCCGATTGTTGCTAACGCGCCTTCAAAAATTGAGTTCAGTGGAGAGACCGGCTCGTCACGCGGAGCATGACGGCTAGTGCTGTCACCACAGCACTTTCCACAAAAGTCTCAAAAAATTGACAAGACTTGGCACGCCGTTGCGAAGAACTCCAGTTGAGGCCATTTGAGCCTGCGATTTTTCTTTGGCCTGAGTGAATGGGAGACCGGCGATGATCAAGCAAGCGATTTACGGTGTGGCGACTGTCGGAGCCTTGGCCAGCTTCGTGTTTGGGCGTGATGTGGTGAGTTACGCTCGGACCTGGGGCACCTCGGTAAGGCAAACTGTGAAGCGGGAAGTCCCGCTCGATTTTGAAGTGGCGCGGGCTCGCGAGTTGGTTGAGCAACTGATTCCTGACATCCGGAATTGCATGCACGTGATCGCCGAACAAGAGGTCGATGTCGAAAACCTCACTGGCGAATTGGCTCGTAAAGGGTCCGATCTAACGACGCAGAAAGAGGTCATTTTCTCGCGGCAAACAGACCTGAAGTCAGGCCAAGCTAGCTACGCGATCGCCGGACAGACTTACTCCGCCGACCAAGTACGAACTGATTTGGCAAAGCGATTTGATCGGTTCAAAGTCTCCGAAGAAACTCAAAAGAAAGAGAAACAGGTCTTGGAAGCTCGGCAAAAGGCGCTCGTCGCGAACCGCGAAAAACTGGACAACATGCTGGCAGCGAAGACCGACCTCGAACTGCAACTAGAACAACTCGAAGCCCGTCTGAAGATGGTTCAAGCCGCCGAAACGATTAGTACCGTGAGCATCGACGACAGCCAACTGACTCGGACGAAGAAGTTGATTCGCGAGCTCAACAAACAATTGGATGTCCGTGAAAAAGTCATGGCAACCGATGGCAAACTGACCGATCTGATTCCTGCGACGACGAAAAGTGCCGCACCGAAAGACCTTGATGCTCAAATTGAAGCTCACTTCAGCCCGAAGGCAGAAGCATCGGACTCGAAGCCAGAGCAGAAGGTCGTCAAACTGGATGCACTGAGACCGTGATGTGAGTGCGTCGCTGTCTGCGTTTTGAAACATTTTTTTTCGATTCAAATTGGTCACGTTGTGAAAAACAATACTGCCGGTACGGTTCTGCTGGTGAGCGCGGGCCTCTGTTGGACTCTTGGCATGGTTGCTGCCAAGCTCGCTTTCGCGTTTCAGATGGGGATGCTGTATCTCGGCAAAGTGGGCGGCATTCACCCGCAGTCTCCTGAGTTGGGCTGGGAAATCGTGACTGCCTCAACGGTGCTGGCTGCTGCGGGACTAAAGATGCTGTTTCGTCCCAACACATTGGAATAGGACGCAAATGAAACTGGCGAGCGAGGCCGCGACGGCTCCCCGGTGATTTCGCACAGAACCGGGACTGTTACCGTCCCGTTCGCCAGGATGTTCTCGATCATGTTGAGCTTTCTCCGTCCTCCACTGACTGCGAATCTCGCTTCGACGCACGGCGCGATGTTCGTGGCTTGGATCGACGGAGTTGGTTGTTTTTGGTTCTGCCTGCAGGACCGGCTCACAATCGGTGGGCCTAATTCCCCGTCGGCGAAGCCGGTCGATGCTCGCGAGTTGTCAGACATCGCGATTCTTTCTGACTTGAAACGGCAGCATGTGACAATCGTCCGGTCGGGCGAAGGCTACTTGTTAGAAGCAAACGGTGCGGTGCGAGTGGCAGGACGGGATGTGGTAGACCGAGCAACTTTGAGTGACGGAACAATCATTGAACTCGGTCGCAATGTCCGTTTGCGATTTCGGCTGCCGTCAGCGTTGAGCCTCTCGGCGCGGCTCGAATTCATCAGCGATCATCGTCCGGCTCAAGCCGTGGACGGGATCGTGTTACTCGCCGACACGTGTCTGCTCGGACCGGGTGACGAGAATCACATCGTCTGCACTGACTGGCCCGGACAGGTTTTACTCGTGCGGCAAGGGTGCGAATTGTTGTGTTGTTCGCGAATGGACCTGAGCATTAACAGCCAGCTCATGAGTAGCGGAAGAACGCTGTCGTCCGGCGACGTGATCGCAGGGGATGAACTGCGGTTTCGGATTGAAACTCAGAGCTGACGTCGCGGTACGTCCTGTGGCGTACGCGGTTCGCGTGCTTGCCTCTTGGTAGATTCCTGCTGCACACGAGCCGCGTGCGCCACAGAGCGAGAACGGCGGTTGGATGGGTGCTCTCCCTGCAACGTTGGCAGGTTGAGAGGCTGCGTCGGGCTGGCTGCCGCGCAGCAGTGCTCGCCGCTAACGTTCGCCAGGCAAACAGGTTGAGCGTTGCTGAAGGATCGCTTGCAAAGCACGGCACAGGCTTTGCCATCTCGCCGCAGGCGACGGTTTCTTACAGCACAAATTCTTTCGGCTTAATCTCGGAACCTCACATGGCTGTCTTTCGTTGGGGACATAGTTGGGATGCTTTTCACGACCTCGAAAGAGAGGTCGATCGGCTGCTCCAAAGCGTCAACATGACGTTTCAAGGTCTGCGGTTTAGCCGACAGTACCCGCCGGTGAATCTTTACGAATTGCCTGACGAGTACTTGATAATGGCCGAAGTCCCCGGCGTGCGGCCGGAGGATTTGGAACTGACGATTGCCAGTGGTGTGCTCGGAATGAAGGGACGTTGCGTCGAGCCAGAGGGAACTTCGGAGGAACGCTTCCGTCGCCAGGAACGACCTCGCGGTGTCTGGCAGCGATCGATTTCGATTCCCGATCGCGTGAACGTCGATAATCTCTCCGCCGAATTCACCAACGGCATGCTCAAGATTCACCTCCCTAAAGCGGAAGCGGCTGTCGCACGGCAGATTCCAGTGGCGTTTGGATCGTGATGAAGTTTTTCATGCCCGTTCGTTAGCAGTAAGAATAAAATCATGAGCCACGAAATCGCACGAACAACACCGGTTCCACAACCAGCTCCGCCGCCGCCGGTCGAGCGAATGGTATTCACGCCACCGATCGACATTTACGAAACCGACGAAGGGTTGTTACTGCGAGCCGACTTGCCCGGCGTGTCGCTCGACACACTGGAGCTTCAGGTCCAAGACAACAAGCTCACCCTTTTTGGACGGATGCAGCCCAGCATTCCCGAAGGAGCGAAATTGTTGCACCAAGAGTTCGAGACCGGTGACTTCTTGCGATCGTTCATCCTCAGCGATGAGGTGGCTCATGAACGGATTTCCGCAAAGCTCAATCACGGCGTACTGGAAGTTCTCCTGCCGAAAGCTCCGAAGGCTGAACCGCGTCGCATTCAGGTGCGGACGAATTGAGCTGCTGAATCTGAATGTTTTGTCACCCCTGTTTGAAAAACCGGGCTAATCGCGGGCAAAAGCACCCGAGCCGGGTACGCTACGGTTCCACCGTCGCAGCCGCCGTGAAGTGATACAGGAAAATTCCGGCGGCGACCGCAACGTTCAGCGAGTCGGCGTCTTGCATCGGGATCGTTAAACGACGATCGCACAGGTCGAGCCATTCTGGTCCCAAACCTTGAGCCTCATTACCGAAGAGCAACGCGAGCCGAGGCCGGCGCGTGGCGTAAGCGAGCGTTTCAACGTGACTCTTCGCCAACGCGGCTTTATTCACTGACTGCTGAGTACCTTCGTCGGTCGGGTCAAGTGTTTCCACGACGGTCGCGGCGAGTTCTACTCCCCATTCGCTTTTCAATCGCAGCAAGTCCGCCTGGAGATCGCGGCTTTGAATGATCGGCAACGTCAACGCGTTTCCCATCGAAACACGCAGCACTCGGCGCGAAAATGGATCAGCACACGCGGGGCCTAACAAGAGCGCGTCGATGCCGAACGCCGCCCCCAGACGAATCAGAGTCCCGATGTTTTCGGGATCATTCACGTCCGGGCAAACGATAAGGGTTGTTCGTTCGCCGAACCGGCTAGCAATGTCATCGAGTTGCTTGCTCGGCTTTCGCAACGCACAGGCCATCGCGCCGCAATGAAAGTTGTAGCCGACCAAATCTGCCACCAATGCTCGAGGTAACTCGTAGACGGGAACTTCCGGCGGCAGCCATTGCTGAAAATCCTCATACCGCCCCTCGCTGATCATCACCGACTCGATCGTGAAATTGCTGGTCAACAACCGCTTGACCAACCGCGACCCTTCCGCAACGAAGTGACCTCGCCAACGCGGATGCCTAATGGCTTTGACGTCGCGATAAACGTCCAATCGCGGATCATCGAGAGACTCAATTGGGATCCGTGTCATCTTACGCTCATTAGCCGGAACGCTCTCGCGTCCGGTTCGGCAGGTTCGTCAAGAACCGGAAGTGAGCAGTTTTTGTTTGCCCACGGAATGCATTGAAAACACGGAAGGAAATGAACGCTAATTAGCGGAAATTCACGAATTAAACTCACGACAACGATCATCAAGTCATCTCTTCCCATTCCGTCTCTTTTCGTGTGTTTCGTGGGCTAAAATACCTCAGCTTGAGCATTATAGAATTCAATCCTTAGTCTTCTAACAGCCTCGTGATCAGTGCCGTCCAACCGGTTTGGTGGGACGCTCCGCAGCCGCGACCGGTGTCGCCGTGGAAGTATTCGTAGAACAAAACCAAATCACGCCAAAACGGGTCTTCGGCGTATCTCCCTTCGTCGCCGTGGCACGGACGTCGGCCAGTCGCATCGGGAAGGAAGAGGCTCGAAAGACGGCGTGACAATTCCCGTGCGACTTCTTTGAGTGTCATCCAAACGCCAGAACTCGTGGGGCATTCGACAAGGAACTCATCGCCGTAGAAGTGGTGATAGCGTTCTAGCGATTCGATCAGCAGATAATTCACCGGGAACCAAATTGGCCCGCGCCAGTTCGAGTTTCCGCCAAACATCCCGGACGTTGATTCGCCGGGAACGTAATCCACTCGCAATTCGTTCTCGCCAACTTTCAGAACGAATGGAGCCGCTGCGTGACTCTTCGATAACGCTCGCAAGCCATGCGGAGACAGGAATTCGCTTTCGTCGAGCACACGCCGCAGCACACGCTGCAAGCGTGCCTTCGACGGGATCGCCAGCAGCAGGCGATCGTCGTCGGTCGATTCCGTATGCGCGCCTTGTTCGCAGATGGTGATTTGCCGCGCGAGGTCCTTGCGGTTGTTGAGGAACCAGTTCATCCGATGTTTGAAACCGGGGAGTCGATCGAGCGTTTGTTGATCCAGAATCTCGACCGCGAACAGCGGAATGATTCCGACCACAGATCGAATCCGCAGCGGCATCCCGTGACCGTCGATCTTTAATTGGTCGTAATAAAATCCATCCTCTTCGTTCCACAGACCGGTTCCTCCCAGCGTGTTCATCGCGTCGGCAATCGCGACAAAGTGCTCGAAGAATTTCGACGCGATGTCCTCGTAGCTCGGGTCTTCAGACGCGAGCTCCAGTGCCATTGCCAACATCGTCGAACAGAAGAACGCCATCCAGGCGGTTCCGTCCGCTTGCTCCAAATGCCCACCCGTTGGCAAAGGTTGCGAGCGATCAAACACTCCGATGTTGTCTAAACCAAGAAACCCGCCAGAGAAGAGATTGTTCCCCTCAACGTCTTTCCGATTCACCCACCACGTGAAATTGAGCAACAGCTTTTGAAACGCGCGTGCGAGAAACAGCCGATCGCGTTTACCTCGCGGCCCGGTCTGTTTGTAGACACGCCAACAAGCCCACGCATGGACCGGAGGATTCACGTCGCCAAACTCAAATTCATAGGCGGGCAACTGGCCGTTCGGATGCATGTACCATTCACGGAGAAACAACAGCAGTTGCTTCTTGGCGAATTCACCATCGATTTCCGAAAACGGAATCATGTGAAACGCCAAGTCCCAAGCGGCATACCAAGGATATTCCCATTTGTCTGGCATGCTGATGACGTCGCGATTGAAGAGATGCGGCCAATCGTGATTGCGGCCTCGACGCCGAGCCCCTGGAGGCTTCGGCTGCCCTTCGTCGCCGTTGAGCCATTGCGGTACGACGTAGTGATAAAACTGCTTCGACCACAGCAATCCGGCCATCGCCTGTCGCGCAACATTGCGAGCTTCACGCGAAAGATGTTTCGGCAAGGTTGTTTCGTAGAACGCATCCGCTTCGACATGCCGAGCCGTAAAGACGTCGTCGAACTCATCACCAAACGCAGTCGCTGGAGTCCATGACTTTTCTTTCGTCGCAGTCAGTCGCAATCGCAGTTCCGTCGATGAATGCGGTGCGATCGTCAGTTCGTACCACGGCGCGGCCTTCGTCCCGCTGTGATTCGGATTCACGGCATCTTTTACTCCGTGAACAACTCGGTCGTGAAACGCATCTTTGACGTACGGATGGCTGTTGGTTTGTCCGAAGAGCCGTTCGGTATTCGTCACGTTTTCAGTGAAGAGCCACGTTGGGGATGTTTCTGGAGTCGGGCCATTTTCGGCGATGAAGGAGAAATCGCCGAGCACTTCATGCCAGATATGGATCGTTCCGTCCTCTTGAAGCTTCATGCTCGGAATCTTTTTCGTCGCCTCATCATGCCCCTGCCATGACCATGTGTTGCGAAACCAGAGAGTCGGCAGCACGTGAATCGTCGCCACATCCGAGCCACGATTGGCAACGGTGATCCGAATCAAAATGTCTTCGGGCGACGCTTTCGCGTATTCCGCTTTGATGTCGAAGTAACGATCACCATCGAAGACGCCGGTGTCGAGCAATTCAAACTCCGGCTGATCTTCTCCCCGCTGACGGTTCTCATCGACCAAGCGTGCATACGGGAACTCGCCCTGCGGGTATTTGTAGAGAGCCTTCAAATACGAGTGCGTGGGAGTGGAATCGAGGTAGTAATACAACTCCTTTACATCCTCGCCGTGATTCCCTTCTGGCCCAGTCAGACCAAACAGCCGCTCCTTCAAGATCGGGTCTTGCCCGTTCCACAACGCGAGTCCAAAACAAAGCCTTCCCTGTCGATCGCAAATTCCCAGCAGTCCGTCTTCGCCCCAACGATAGGCGCGACTCCGAGCATGATCGTGAGTGAAGAAACCCCATGTGTCGCCACGTTCGGAATAATCTTCGCGAACCGTCCCCCACTGCCGTTCGGAAAGATACGGCCCCCAGCGCTGCCAATCGGCAGATCGATCATGCGCTGCGGCGAGACGTTGTGCTTCAGCGTTGAGTAATCCGGGCATCACTTGGCTCACAAGAAACGTAGCCACAAGCTGCCAGCTTGTGGCCGTTCTCAGCAAGTAGCGGTTTCTGGCAACAGATCGTTGGCAACACATTTCAGCAAACTGGCAGCTTGCCGAAGCGGGTTTTGGCAGTGTCCTAATTTGAAAGTCGCCCGAACAAATCGGAATACCAATTTAGGCACGTTTCGAGATACAGCGGTCGAGGTGAAAACGAAGGCAGGAACATGACCACAAAGACCACCAGCGCGGCGATGAGAAGAATCCACCACATTACAAGAGGCATTCTAGGTTCATCACCTGACATGTTGCCCTCCATAGTCGGCGGAGCATTCCGCCCAGAGCAAAAAGAAAGCCCCAACACTCATCGGAGTTTTCTGCTTGTCTTGAGAAACCTTCAAATTAAGAAACGACCCAGGTTTTGCTCATACATCCGCCACGTTCACAAACACTTTTAATGCCTGCTTATCTTCCGTCAGCAACCGAATAACCTCGGCGTACTGATCAAGGCCATTCACTGGCGTCGTCAGAATCTTTTGCAGGACTCCCGGATAAACGATCTCACCCTGAGCCATGTCGGCGATGCCCAGATTGAAGTGCCTGAAATTCGCGTTGACTGAGCCGAGCAGCAGTTTGTTCCCCAGCACCCATTCGAGATTGATCTTGTCAGTCGGCAATGTCGTCTTGTGATCGCCACCGGTGATACTGGTCCAAACGAGAGCACCGTTGAGGTTCAGCACCGACATGCACTCAAACGCTGTTTCGCTGCTACCGGTTGCTTCGATGATCAAGTCGGGTTTACCGGTTTTCTTCGCCAAGTCGGTGAGCGAAATCTCTTTCGAGCTGATGTAAGTCGCACCGAATTGCTCGCCGATCTCTGCTTTCAAATTCGGCTTCGGAGCACGAGCGATCGTGTAGACCTCGACGCCACGCAGTCGCAAACACAATGTTGTAAGCAACCCGATCTGCCCTGCTCCGGTCACATAGGCAACCTTCGGTTCCCAAACCTGTAAACGTCGCTGAGCTTCATACGCTTGTTGCACTGCTTTGGCCGCCACACTCATCGGCTCGGCCAGAACGTTCAGATGTTTGATCGCCGTTGGCATGTGGACGATGAACTCGGCGTCGTCCACGAAGTATTCCGTCATGAAGCCGTGCAGAAGATTGATGCCTCGTTCGTAGTAAGTCTCTTCGCTGGTGATGTCCGAACGACCAATTCGGTCGTAAATCGAACCGCCAGGACGTCGTACGGTGCAACTGACGTAATCGCCGGGCTTCACATGCCGCACGTTGGAACCAACGGCTTCGACGATGCCGAACGATTCGTGGCCGATCACCAAAAAGTCGTAGCCCGGTGGCGGTGCGCCATACAGCCCTTCGTTGATCTCACGATCGGTCGCATCGACACCAACCTTCAATACTTTGACGAGCACTCCACGCCCATTGGGAACATCTTCCAAACGAGGCTTCGGGAGTTCCGCGAGGTGAACACTATTGGGCTGGCGCGGCTTAACTGCAATCGCTTTCATGGGACGAACAACTCACAACCGAAAAGGAAAAAAGAACCGGGACCGAGAATCAAGGCGGGAGTGTAGGCGGGATTTCAAAAAATGTCCGCCTCGGCAGACTACACAACTACAATGTCGCAAGCTGATCATTCAAAAAACATTTGAAACGCAAAGACGCCAAGGCGCAAGGACGTAAAGTGGCACGCTGACTTTTTGGCGCCTCTGCGCCCTCGCGCCTTTGCGTTTCTTCCCGTTCTTGGCACCTTCGCGTTGAAATCACTCAAACTGAATCGCCTTGATAGAGTATTTTTATTGAGCGATCGTGTGCGTCAGACAAAATCCGATCCGAGGTGAGAATTTCATGGAAATCAAAATCATCGAAGGTGATCTACTCGATCAAGACGTTGACGTGATCGTCAACGCCTGGAATCGCAATTTGTTTCCGTGGTGGTTACTGCTGCCGCAAGGAGTTTCGGGAGCAATCAAGCGACGTGCCGGTACACAGCCGTTTCGCGAACTGGCAAAGATGAGTCTGATTCCATTGGGCGGCGCGGTACGAACCAGTGCTGGAAATCTGCCGTACAAGGCGATCATTCATGCGGCCGGAATCAATCTGCTATGGATGGCCTCAGAACGCTCGATTCGATTGTCGGTGAGAAACGCGATTGAGTTGGCCAAACGGAACGGGGACGCTTCAATAGCTCTGCCGCTCATCGGTGCCGGTTCTGGCGGTGGGCGGCCTGAGAAAGTTTTGCGATGGATGCGTGACGAACTCAGTCAGCTCGATTTTGCTGGCGAGGTACGCATCGTCCAATTCAAAGCAACAACCAACACGTAGACCACTTTTGCCACAGAGGCCTCACCATGAAACTTGCCGCCGGAACAACGCTCATTCGCAACGGACAAATCGTTGATGGAACTGGAGCCGCACCGCTTCCGAACGGAGCGCTCGTCATTGAGGAAGGGAAGATCACTTATGTTGGCCGCGAAGAGTCTGCGCCGCTGCTCTCGCGTGAGGCGACGGTCATCGACGCTCGCGGCGGAACAATCATGCCGGGACTCGTCGAGGCCCACTTTCATCCGACGTACTTCAACGTCGCGGCGTTGGAAGATCTCGATATCAAGTACCCCGTTGAGTACGTGACGTTGTTGGCGGCAGCGAATGCGAAGCTCGCATTGGAATGCGGCTACACAGCGGCTCGTAGCGGTGGGAGCTTATTCAACATTGATGTCTGGTTGAAGAAGGCCATCGAAAGTGACATCTGTGTCGGACCTCGCTTGGCATCGAGTGGTCGCGAAATCTGCGGCGTCGGTGGCTTGATGGATTGGAATCCCGACTACCGCAAGATCGGCATGGAAGGTTTAATCTTGCTCGTCAACGGTCCGGATGAGGCTCGCGCAGCAGTCCGCACGCTCGTAAAGGACGGTGTCGAATGGATCAAGACATATCCCACAGGCGATGCTGCCGCACCCGACACCAACGACCATCACACGCTCTGCATGACCTTTGAGGAAATGCATGCCGTCGTGGCAACGGCTCACAACCACGGCAAGAAAGTGACCGGCCATTGCCGAGCGACCGAAGGAATCAAGAACGCTCTCCGCGCCGGTTACGACGCGATCGAACATGGCACGTTCATGGATGACGAGGCGATGGAACTCTTGCTGCAACGTGACGTCCCGTGCGTCCCCGCGCTGTACTTTGAACTCGCCAGCATTGAAGCCGGCCCGCAATTCGGTATGCCTCAAGCCGTGATTAATGGTCACAAAGAGACGCTCGAAGGAGGAGCCGAAAGTGCCCGCCGCATCCTCGCCGCCGGAGGCCGACTCGGCATGGGTGGCGATTATGGTTTCGCCTGGAACCCTCACGGCGACTATGCAAAAGAGCTGGCCTTCTTCGTCAACTACGTCGGCCTCGATCCGCTTACCGTCATCAAATGTGCCACTAAAACTGGAGCCGAAATCATGGGACGCGGCCATGAGTTCGGCACGCTCGAACCCGGCAAGCTCGGCGATGTCCTCGTGGTCGATGGAGACGTCGTCAAAAACATAGCAATTCTTCAAGACCGCTCTAAATTCACCGCCGTCATGCAGGGCGGTGTGGTTAAAGCAGGGGCTCGCAGTGTGGTCGATGCTGGTTGATGGATGGAGTGCGTCATTTAATTGAAACGAACGCGCCGTCATTAAGCTCAAGAGTACAGAGGCGATTCTGCGTTACAGCTTCACGCTCTTCAGCTTTTGAATCTCTTCCTGCAATGCAGTGACTGGTTGCATGGCTTGGTCGGCCGCTTGTTTGGCCGAGGCGAACTTGTCTTCGATTGGCTTCATTGCGGCCGTGAGTTCTGCAACTTTCGCGTTGGCGGCAGTGAGCACTGCAACAGCATCGGTTGCCTTTTTCTCCATTTCAGCGACAGCTACTTTCGCTTTCTCGACAGCCGCAGCCTTTTCACTAAGAGTGACTTTCATAGCCGTCAGGTTAGCGGTTTGCTTTTCGAAGACCGCCTTAAGCATCTCGGCCGCGGTAGCGAGTTCTTTGTCGGCTGGCGTTTTGGCAGCCGCTTCTGCACCCTTGGTTTGAGCCTCTTTGAGTGCTGGAATCGCGGCCTCAAGACCGGCAACGGTGGTGGTGACTGAAGCATGCTCAGCAGTTGCCGTCGCAAGAACTTGCTTGGCAGCAGCGACGGCAGCATTCACGTTGTTGACGTTAGTTTGCGACGTTACCACAACCTGCTGAGCGGCAGAGACGTCGGCCTTCATTTTGTTGACTGCGGCGAGTGCTTCTTCTGACGCATTCACGAGCGGCGCCACGAGCGCCTGCTTCTCGCTGAGTATCCGCAGTTTCGTGGCGAAGTCGATCTCTGCCGTCCAGCGAGCGACTTGTTGCTGCGAGGCGGCGAGCTTCACGTTTGCAGCGTCAGCAACCGCTTTGGCGGCGACGGCCTTTTCCGTCGTCGTCTTATCAGCGACGGTCAGGTCGGGGACTGTTTTCTTTACCGCTTCGAGCACGACGTTGCTGTCGGCGATCAGTTTCTCCTGCACAACGAGCTGTTCTTTCCCTTTGGCCAGTTCCAAAACTTTGTCGGCCACGACCTTCTTGTTGTTGGTCAGGATGGTCACGCGGTTATCGAGCAGTGCCTTCAGTGCAGCGACTGCGGCGGCGACTTCTTTGTCTTCCGCATTCTTTTGAGATGCTTCCGTCCCTTTCGTCACGGAATCAGTCAAAGCAACAGCAACTGGATCGAGTGTCGCAACGATCTTCGCAGCGGCATCGTGAGCAGCTTGCGCGGCGGCGATGACTTCTTTCGACTTTACTACAGCGGCAGTTGTGTCAGTAACGACCTTCGTCAGTTCGGCCATTTTGGTGTTGGCCGTGTTGAGGTCGGCCTTCGCCTTGTCAGCAGCAGCTTGAGCGGCGGTGTAACCGTCTGTTGCGGCTTTCGTTTCGGCCGTTGTCGCTTGAACGGCTGCAGTCGCTGCGGCGAGTCGTTCTTCAAGTGTTGGTGGATTGGGAGACAAGTCACCAATTTTTGCACCATCGACGGCATTCCAAACGCGAATCGCTCCGGTCCAATCCGCTCCGATGACTCGGTTTGTTTCATTGCAAATTGCGCAAGCAAGAGCGAGATCGCCCATCGCTTCAAACGTTCGTACGGCGGTTCCGTTCTGGTCCCACATCTTGACGACTCGATCTCGGCCTGCCGAAATAATTCGACCGTCGCGAGCGAAATCGACAGACGCAGCTCCAACGCCATGCGCTCCCCAACCTTTCACGTTGCCGCCGTTTTCCATTTCCCACAAGCGGACGGTTGTGTCTTCACTGCTCGACGCCAGGATGTTGGAATCGAGCCGCCACGAGAAGCCGGTGATCATCGCCGTGTGAGCTTTGAGCGTGTGAAACTCACGGCCGGTCTCGGCCTCCCAAACGAAGACACCGCCGTTACGGTCGCCCGTCGCCAGTAACACGCTGTCCGGCGCGAAAGCCAGCGATGTGACCCAGTCTGTGTGCTTCTTGGATTCCCACAACTTTGAACCGTCTGCGATTGAGTAAACGCGGATCATCTTCGCTGGACCACCCAGCGCGATCAGTGATTGGTCGGGTGAGATATCTGCCGCGAGTACAGTGTCAAGTTCATCGCCCACTTCGGTCACTCGTTCGCCGGTGCGGACGTTGAAAATCACAACTTTGCCTTGAGCGGCCGCGTGCCCTCCGGCGGCCATCAACAGGCTGCCGTTGCGGCTGAACTTCAAGACTTGCGGAATCCCTTCGGGATATGGCAGCACGCCGAGCAGTTCGAGGGTCGCCGTGTTGTACAGCAGCACTTGCTTCTGCCCCGGCACCGCCACAAGCGGTGACCACGGATTGACTGCGAGGCTGGTGATTGCGGTCGTCGTTTTCGTGCGCACCACCGGAGCAAGACTCATTCGCTCTGGCATTGGTGGTGGACCTTCAGGTCGCACGGTTGGTGCCGCTGTGAGCTTTAGATCCATCTTCGGCTTCTTGCTGGCGAGTGCTTTGCTGCTCGTTGTCTCAAATGCTCCTCCGTCGATCCAACTCTTGATCACTGCCAGCATATCAGCCGGTAGCTTGTCACTGTTGGGAGGCATCTTCGGTTCTTCTTCGTGGTTGATGACCTTCCACAGAATGCTCGCTCCGGAATTGCCCGGATCAAAAATTTCACCGGAACCACCGCCAGTTTTCACAGCAGTGAAGTTCGATAAATCGAGGCCGCCGCTCTTTTTGTCAGTGTTGTGGCAACTCAGACACTTGGCTCGGAGAATCGGCAAGACGTGATCAACGTAGGTAACCTTAGGTGCGTCTGCCGCGTTGACCTGGCCGACGATTCCGCTTACCAGCAATGCTCCAATGGCAATCGGACCACCCATCAAATGGTTGAACTTCACATTCATGACTCAATCTCCAAATGCAGTCTTCACTCCCCAAACACAGAGTCGGAATAGTAAGACTTCTGAATCCCGGAAGCGAAAACAAACTCGTCACATTCGTAAAACTTTTCGCCACTTCAGTTATCGGCCTCAACCGGCAAACTTTGCAGGTCTGACTTTCTGGCTTGCCCAATCGGCCGAATTCGTTCGACCCTTCGAGGTCAACGAAACCAAATAACTCTCATAATCCGCAACGAGCCACTTCTTCAGTTTGGTGATAACGCGAAAACCTTCGGCTTCAAGCCGAGCCTTCAGCACCAAGACACCGTCAGGAAACTTTGGATTCGGCACGCCACCAAGCTTCAAGGTCAGCCAGTATGGAGTGATCCGCATGGTGCCTTTGGTCTCCTTTTCGTGGGCAGCATTAGCCGCGATCCACGCAAGAATTCCACAATTCAAAGGACAAGCCATCGTCGTTTTGCGCTTCAACGCAATCACAGACTGAATCTCTTTGGTTGTAATCAACCGCCCTATCGGGACAGACTTCATTGTCTCATTCACTTCGCGCAGAGCCGGGATAACACACGTCCGATTGTCCCAGCGTTTAGACGGCTTACCTTCTGTGACAGAGACCTTGGGCAAGTCTTTGTCATCAAGCAGTTTTTCACGCCAAGGCAGTTTTGACTTCGGCATGGGTCGCAGTTTCGAGATCAGTGATTGAACACGAACTCTCGCGAGTTCAACAAAGACCAGAAGACGTCTTCAAGAACTAGCTTCGGGTCTTTTTCGTTGACGAGCACCCCGTTAAGCGAGGCAAGTTCCTTGTCCGTTGGCTTACGAGTTAACGTGCGAAGATACATCTCTTCGATAATCTGCGGCGGAGTTTTGCCTTCCTTCAGTCGTATGTCGATCAGACCACCTTGTTGAATCTTGCTGTTTACAGTGTCCCCATTGAGCAAATGCAAGGCTTGTGACAGGTTCGGTTCCATCTTTACTTCACAGGAACAGACACTATCACGAGTCGCTCGACCGAAGGTTGTCAGGAAGTACGTTGAAGTGTTGCCGTCAGCAATCTGAACGGCTCGGGAACCGAGCGGCAAGCCACCGAACTTGTCTTTCGTTTGCGTCGACATCGTGATGCAGTCGAGCAGCACTTCTGAGCGGATTCGTCGCAGAGTTGCGTGTGAAAAATTGCGATCGTCGAGTGCATTCGTTTCGTTAGTTTTCGTCGAGAGTTGGTAAATTCGCGACGTGCAGATGTCGCGGACCAGCTTTTTGAAGTCGTAGTTGTACTCCGTGAATTTCTTACCAAGTTCGTCGATCAACTCGGCGTTCGAAGGCGGGTTGCTGACTCGGACGTCATCAACTTGGTCAATGATGCCTTGGCCAAAAAAGTGTGACCAGACGATGTTCGCGAGGTTCTTGGCGAAGTACGGGTTCTCTTTTGAAGCCAGCCAAGTGGCCATGACCTCGCGGCGGTCCTTGCCAACGACATCTGGCACGGCTCCACCAAGGAACTTCGGTTTCATCTGCCGACCACCAACCGGATGCGCTACCTCACCACCACCAGCATTGAAGATGATGATCTCGCGCGGGTCTTCCCCTTGCTTACGGCCAATTTGTGAAAAGAATGCTGCGAAGCTGTAGTAGTCGTCCATCGTCCAACGATCGAACGGATGGTTGTGGCATTGAGCACATTGAATTCGCATCCCCATGAAGACCTGAGCGACGTTTTCGGAGGTCTTCAGCGTGTCCCGTTCAATCTGGTAGTAATTGGTCGCGGCATTAGCGAACGTGCCTCCTTTAGCCGAGAGTAACTCACGAACCATCTGGTCCATCGGCATGTTCTTGGCAACGCGTTCTTGGAGCCATTCGTAGTAACGCAACATCGGCTTCGTAGTGATCTGGTTGTTGGTCCGAATCTGTAGCAATTCAGCCCACTTCATCACCCACATTTCGACGAACTCTTTACGTCCGAGCAGTTCATCGACGAGCAAGTCCCGCTTCTTCGGGTCAGCGTTGGTCATGAACTTGGTGTATTCCTCAACGGCTGGCAGCACCCCAACAATGTCGAGGTATGCCCGGCGAACGAATTCTTCGTCCGTGCAAAGTTCACTGGGGTTGATCCGCAGCCGCTTGAGCTTTTCGTTGACGAGGTGATCGACGTAGTTGTTCTCAGGCAATTGCGGAGCGTTGTATTGGAAGCCCTTCGGCAGCGTGATGAAATGTGAGCCGACCGTGTGCGTTTCAAAACGAGCCATCAAAAATGCCTCGCCACGCTTGCCCGCTGTAACGAGACCTTGCTGTGAAACGTTCGCCGACGTGTCATTGTTGGTCATGAAGAATGCCAGCGAAGTCACGTCGCGGTCGGTGCCATCCGAATACTTTGCTCGGACGGTGATCTGCTGCGTTGCTCCTTCACCATCAAGGACCGCGTTGGGCGGATAAAGCTCAACAGCCAAAACCTTTGGCACTTCACCCTGATCGTTCGGAGCACCAGCTTCTAACCAGCGAATTAACGTTTGATTCAATTCACTGTTCGGCTCGTACCGTTTGCCTCCAGTGTGTGGCACGACGCCGGTGTTCTTCTCAACCATCAAACTTTCGGCCGGCAACGCCAGATTGATTCGTCGGCCGGGAATTTCTCTCGTCAACCTGTAGTGGTCTCCGTCCGGATCAAAGCCAAATAAAGAGAGTCGAAAGCCGTCTTTACCGCGAGCTGCACCGTGACACGACCCGGTGTTACAGCCAGCCTTCATGAACACCGGCATGACGTCCAGCTTGAACGAGATCGTCCGATCCGCAGTCGCCTGAGCGACTTCAACCGGAACAACAACTGATTTCCCACCAAAGTCGACCTTCAGTTCAGTTTTTCCATCAGCAACGGGATAGAGCGTGTGGTTCTCAAACTTCACGAGCGCAGGATTCGCGAACGCAAACGTCGCCGCTTTCGTGACGTCACGAGTGATTCCGTCTGCGTACGTCGCTTGCACGACGATCGTCTG
Organism: Planctomycetia bacterium; assembly: GCA_026400935.1. Classification (GTDB taxonomy): domain Bacteria; phylum Planctomycetota; class Planctomycetia; order Planctomycetales; family Planctomycetaceae; genus SXKJ01. The sequence goes on from JAPLNX010000133.1 coordinate 16,704, forward strand.
CCAATCTCGAATCGTATTGATCTGAGCATTCGGCGGATAAACCGCGATCGAAACCGGAGCGGGCTCTTGAGCGACTGCACTCGATGCGAATAGTCCGCCCAGTAAGAAAAGATTCGCCAAATCTGACAATGTCTTGGAAAATCGCATTTCATCAACCTTCAAACGAGTGTTAGTTCAAGTGCCGTTGGGGAACGCTAATCACTGCTGATTGCTGCTTAGTGACGAGGTTTTCGTGAAGCAGGTTGAGCGCAGAGTGGCCTTCCAAGTTTTCTTTACTTTGCTGCGGGAGTTCCCGCTTTTGCCTTCGCATCCTCACGCAATTGTTCCAAGCGAGTTAGTCGCTTCACCGGCGCGGCTGCTGGTGCTGCGGCTGGTTGAGGTGCTGCCGCCACAACCGGCATCGGCACCGGTGCTGGTGTGTTTGGCTTTGGTGGAAGCGGGACATCAATTCTGAGTTCTGCACCACCGACGTTGTGTGTCACCGGTTCGCCGTCGGCTGTGATTGTGACAACAGCGAAGATGCCGTGCTTACCAGCGGGGCTGTCCTTCTCAGTCGTAATCTTAAACACCAGCTCTTTGGTGTCTTTTGTGAACTGCAGGGGCTGCGAAATGACTTTGTTTGGAAGCGCGACCAGTTGGACGTTGGCGTTCCCCTCAAACGGAGTTACGACTTCAACCTTGCAGACAACTTCGGTTGGTTGGCCTTGCTCGACGGCGGATCGTTCCATAGCGAAGGTCACCCAAGGTGCAGAGACGTCTAGGTTGCCGAGTTGTGTGGAGGAGTAAGCAGCACCTCCGATTTCAGCGTAGCCGAGGACAAAGACTCGCCACTTTCCGATTTGTGCATTCGCAGCAGCATTGAGCGGATAGAGCACCTCATTTTGTCCCTCTGGAATTGTCACTGAAGGTGCAGCTCCGATCCCCGGGGGAGCAAACGGAAAGAGCAAAGTGATTGGTGCCTTGAACCCTTCCTTGCGAGTCGCCACAACTTTCAATTGCATCGAACCGTTTTGAGCGAGAGGGACTTTGGGTTCGATGAGGTCGATCTTGAACGGCAATTCATCAACGACGGCAACGGCAAGACGATCGACGTCCCGCCACGAGTACATCGACTGGCCGGGGGCAGCGATGATGAATTCGGCGCGGTTGAAGAAGCCTCCACGAATGGCAGGGTTGTCGGCGTGTCGTCCGACGAAATCTACTAGTGCTCCGTTGACCGGTGCATCGGCAGCCGCCTCGAAGACGACCGGCATCGACGCGAGACTCTCGGCCATCGGCTCGGCGATCATCGTGATACCCGCAGGCATCCCTTGTGGTTCGAGCAACAGCTTGCCGCCGAAGTTGGCTCGGCTAGCGTTGATGATCGTTCCGAAGCGATTTCCTTTGGCAATGTAAACTTGGCGACGATACTGCCCATATCGCTCGATCTGCGGAATGCTCAATTGCAATGAAGGCACAACGCCCGTGAATTCGACTCGGTAAACGAAGCCTGGTCCACCCCGCTGCAAATGGTCGGTGACACTCAGCAAATATTCGCCATCAGCGGGAATCGTGACCCGGAAGTAGCTGTCCGGTCCACGTGAGTCGTCATTACTGACGATACCGCCACCTTGAGCGTTGTAAAGAACCATCAAGGGATCGACCGCAGAGCGAATTCGGCGACCGTAGCACTCGACCTCGAAGACTTGTCCCTTCGTGGCAGTGAATTTGAAGAAGTCGATGTCACCAGGTTCTTGCAAGATACCATTGAAGGCGTTCGGGAGAGTTGCTGGGGTCGCTTGAGCGACAGTATTGTTCGGTTCGACTTCGAGCGAATTGCCGTGTTCGAAAAGTCGGAAGGGATTCGGTGAAGGAGAAATCTCAGCACCAGCGGTCGCGAACAGACCTGTGAATTCATTGCTGGCGGCGGTCGGGAGTTTGAACTTCTGCACGAATTCGCCTGACGGATCGCCCAGAAACTTCGCGTCGATCTCTTCGCCTAATTTGCCGCCTGCCGGATAAACAGCCAGCGGTCGCGGGAACGTCCCAACGTGCAAGCGATAGTTGCTTCCTCCGCCGTAGGCAGTTTCACGAATTTGGACAACGTACTTCCCGTCTTCTGGGGCGACGATCGACGCCACTGAGTCTTGTCCAACGAGCGGTGTGTCATCGGCTGCCGACAACTCAAAGCGCTTCATATCCATGATCGCTATATACGGATCAAATAACGCGGTACCGAGACGCAACGCTTCGGCTTCAGCACAAATCCGTTGTCCCTTCTTCGCTTCAACGATGTAGTAATCAACGTCTTCGCCGCCGATCGTGCCGACGATTGTTTGATTCAATGTGATTGACTGCGGTTGATCGAAAAAGTTGTTTGGTTCTTTCTCATCAATCTGTGGCAGAGCACCGACGTAGAACGTGCGATAGTCAGATATGCCAGTCTTTGTTCGCACTTGGGCAACATGTTCGCCAAGGCGACAATCTGCTGCGATCTTAATTATCGCCTTGCAATTGTTGGCATCGATCGTCTCGACCTTCACGACCTCAAAGCCGGGTGAATAGAAAAGGATCTGCTCCCCATCACCAAGCTGAGACCCACTAAAGGTCATCACGGCTTCTGTGCCTCGCTGAGAACCGCGCGGGTTGATAATGCTCAGCCGAGGTGATGCAGCAAAGAGTGAGGTCGTATAGCAAACGAGGGCGAACGCGGCGAAAAACGCACGTCGGAACATGAAAGTCCTCCGACCAAGCAAGAGAAATTGAATTGACCTAAGCGAGAGAAGCTTTGAGTCTCGGGCAGAATTCTACTAGGCAGGTATAATCACAGAGGACGCCGGGCTTGAAAACTTCGGCGTCCTCTGCAAACTCGTTTTCAATCCATCAACTAGGCAATCAGTTCACGGCGAACCTTACCGCCATCGACGATTTCGATCGGGCGATCACCAGGAGCCATCAGCTCCTTGTCAGCGACGATGCCGAGGCGGTCGTAAATCGTTGTGGCCCAGTCTTCAACCGTCAGTGCATCTTCTTCTGGCTCACTCGCAGTACTGTTCGAAGAACCGTAGACAATGCCTTGCTTGATGCCGCCACCGGCGAGCACCACGCTGAAGACCTTCGGCCAGTGGTCGCGGCCAGCAGTCGCATTGATTTTCGGCGTACGGCCGAACTCCGAAGCGATACAAACCAGCGTGTCCTTCAACAGACCACGACCGTCAAGGTCGCGGATCAGTTGAGCATAGGCTTGGTCAAATGCTGGAACTTGGCTACGAATGCTGCCGTTGATGTTGTCGTGCATGTCCCAACCACCGTAGGTCAGGGTCACGAACCGTACGCCCGCCTCAACCAGCCGACGAGCCATCAGCATACGCTGCCCAGCGGTATTGCGACCGTAAGCATCACGAATCGGGGAAGGTTCGGCATCAATATTGAACGCTTCACGCGCATCAACAGACGAAACCAGTCCATACGCTCGTTGATAGAAAGTATCGACTGCGTCAAGAGAATCGGACTTCTCTTTCGTCTTGAAATGATCATTGACTGTATCAAGAATCGTGCGTCTGCGAGTGAATCGACCATCATCGACACCACCTGGCAACTTCAGATCGCGAACCGTAAATCCATTTGCTGCAGGGTCAGAACCAAGGCTGAATGGAGCAAACGAGGAACTCAAATATCCCGTCCCTGCAAACTCATTTGGCTGGCCTGGGATGCAGACATACGGCGGAAGATTCTTACGTGGGCCGAACTCATGTGAGACCACGCTGCCCATGCTGGGGAACTGTAATGCCGGGCTTGGACGATAACCCGTAAACATGTTATGCGTACCGCGCTCGTGCGCCGCTTCGCCGTGAGTCATTGAACGGCAAATCGCAATCTTGTCGGCGATTTGTGCCGTTTGTGGAAACATTTCGTTGATGAAAACTCCAGAAACTTTCGTCTGGATTGAATTCATCGGACCGCGATACTCAATCGGAGCGTATGGCTTCGGATCGAAAGTTTCTTGGTGAGCCGCGCCGCCCGGCAAATAAATGAAGATGACTGACTTAGCAGTCCCTTCTTTGCTTTCGTACTTCTTGATGTCAGCCTTCGCCTGCAATGCAAAGTAATCAGCCAGCGAGAGGCCGATGCCGCCACAAAATCCAACATGCAGAAAGTCACGACGCGAGGGACGCATTGGCATAGCTCAGCTCCTTGAGTCTAAAGTTTGGAAAACAGTAGCTTAATGTTTGATTAAGAAACAGGAATCGAATTTGAACCGACCTCAAAGGTCAGTCACGCGGAAAGTCATCATTCACGAGCACCTGAGAATGACGATTGTGATGGTAGGTATTGGCAGCAAAATTTTGGTGGGAACTTGCGGGAACTCTTCGGGTCATATCGGCAAACTCCCATAAGTCGGCGCATAGGGAATCGCTGAGCCGAGGAATTGTCAAGGCCATGCAGGAAAACCCTACCATCTCCTCGCCAAACTGCCGTGAGTTACAACGATCATTTCGGCCAAATTCATCTTACCCGACTTTCTGGAGCTCACAATCCATCGCGTTTCCAATTGTTGAAAAATCCCGCAAGTCTGCCCATTTCACCTGGCAGAAACTTCGCTGCGGTGATGTGGCCCGCATCAAGCCAAACCAGTTGCGGGCGTTTTCCGATCGACTCCCACAACGCAATCGTGGCCGCAGGTGGGATGATCTCATCATTCCTCGCTGCGACCATCAGTACGTCGCGGTCTTTGAGCAACGCTCCATGCGTCACTGGATCGACCGGGGCCAACGTCTTAATGAACGACTCACGAGTCCCTCCGACTGCGAGCCACTCACTCCGAAATTTCTCAGCGTCGGGATGATCTTTCTCCCACAAAAATTCGGCCAACTGGCCTCCGCCGAGATAGTTCGCGACCTTACGAAATCGCGGTTCGCCAGCAGCTGACAATGAAGACATTATCCCGCCGAGACTGATACCGGTCACTCCGAGTCGATGCTTGTCAACTTCAGGTCGAGAAGACAACCACGCCGCCGCGCGACGAATATCGAGCACCGCCTGAGTCATTCCCTCAACTGTCTCTCGCGGGTCACGTGAGATCATTCTCCGCGATGACTTCGAACTGCGTCGTTCACCGTAATAAGGCATCTTCACGAATAACGCGGCAATGTTGGCTCGTGCTAAAGAACTGGCCACCGTCTGCGAAAGCGGAAACTCGCCACCAAGAATGTGCAGCACAACAACTGCTGGGTACGGACCCTTTCCGGCAGGCTGAAAGTACTCTGCGTGAACAGTGTTGTTCTCTTCAATTGCGGTTTCGATTGGCGAGGGAAATGTGACTGAATGAACTCGCAGCGTCCCTGATTCTCGTATCAGTTCCACATCGGCCTCAAAGCGATGTGGCGTCAATCGAAAGTGAGACGGGACCGACTTCTCGTTCTCTGCCGAGGTGAATTCGATTGAGCTTTGCTCTGGAACCTCAACGAACTGACGAACTTCTTCCGTCCGGACCTGTGGAGCTGTTGCAGTAATGACAATCAGTACAGTAAGCCATCCGGAGATCACAATTCCAGCCAATCGTGTCCCTTGATGACAACCGAACTTTGATTCGAGCATTTGGCACCGGAGTCGAGGTTTGGAGGAAGTCATCGCGGAGTTAATCAACGCAGCCCGCGACCTAACCAAGATGCTCCTGGAGTCGGTCGTGTCGGATCAGACAGCTGTTGTTCTTCCGAAGGTGCGGGGACGATGACGGGCGGAGTTTGGTTGGTCAACCTTGGTCGAAACATCACCGCCAAAACCAACGGCAAATACCACAACACGTAAGTTCCACCTTGTTGCGGATACCACAGCTGCGTTGCGACGATGATCGCCGTCGAATGTCCAAGCAAATGTTCGAGGTTCTTTTCTCTCGGCAAGAACGTGAGCGAGGTCAGCATCACGAAGAATGCAACGATGACTGGGATTCGATAGACAGCGTCATAGTTGCTCCAGAAGCCGATTGTCTCGCTATTCAGCTTTAAGCAACTCCAATCAATTGACCCGATAATCTGCTTCGTGAAAGAGTGCGAATCGGCCGACGTCAGCAACAGACTCGACAACAATACCGCACCTATGATGCTCAGCGCGAGGGCGAACCGCCCGGCACCCTGCTTTCCATAAAAGACAGCCCACAGCGGCAACAAGAACACTGGGAAGAGCAACGTCCCGCACGCCAATCCCATCAGACTCCCGGCGACTAATGGATTCCGATATGAGACGAACGCCCAAACTATCAACGCCGCAGGCAACACGTGATTGACCTTGCCGACGTCGATCGCCGTACAGGGCAACAGTAGATACAGCGTCGCCATCGCAAGCCCAGAGTTCACGTCCCCAAACAAGCGTCGCCCCAAGAACCATAGGCCCGCGACAACCGCCAAATGAGCCAGCACAGCAGTTGAGCGAGCGGCAATCTGTTCGACCGCCCAGAAGTCGCTCGAACCTTGCGAGTGGTTCGCTGCCACGAGTTCCGACGTCTGCACAACAGGAGCGGCCAACAATCGCGCTGTGGGTCCCGGTTGAACCTCTTCCGTCGCTGGCTGCTCCGGCGTCGTGTCTTGTCGCTTTAGCATCTCATCTGCGCGGCGAACTGTTTCGACGGCCACACGTGCGGGCGGTTCGGCGATCACCTTGCTCATCAAAAACGTAAACGCGGCGACTGCGAGAAAAGCCATACCTGCATAATTCAAATTCTGTTCGAGCAACGGACGACGCTTCCAAATGCTGTCGCTAAAAAGCCGCCCCAGCAACAGTCCCGTTGTCACAAACAACCATGCGTAGCCCAACGATGGGTTGTGTTGAATGAGCAACTGCCCGGGCGCAATCGCCAGCAACAACGCCAAATCGACGTTACGTAGCGAGATCACTCGGTTGAATCGAAAGAAGACGGCTACGATCAACAGCAGCGACAGATAGAACCAAGTCGCGTCGTTGACCGAATAACCTCGAAGGATAACGTCCATACTTTAAGAAGGCTGACGATGTTCGGTCATAGACCGCATTCAGCACCAGCCGTCTCCTGATTTGAGTGGGGTCGCGCGAATTCTCCGAACTCGGCAAACATTCGAATTCCAATTAGCACGTCTCCTCCCGTGCTCCCACCAACGATTGAAGGGAGACAGAATAAGCCCTCAAACCAAGCGATCAAACAAAATTTTGGGCGCTCGACGGATTTCGACAGATCCCGCCGACTAGCCAAGGGAAGCATTGCCACGTTCGGAAAGCAGCCCCTAGCCGACAAAATCAGTGCAATTCGCCAAGCATTCCTGACAACATTTACAATCCGCACAGGAAGTCATGGTTACGGCACGTATTCACCTTCTGCATCAAGGACATCCGGCAAAATCAGTTCGCGGCGAGCAGGTTCAGGGGGGATGTTCGGGGGCGTATCAAGAGCCGGTAATCGAGGCCCACCAATGTGTTGCGGTAATTGCGGCAATGGATTGAGACGTAATTCTTTCGTGACCGGGCGAGGTTCGATTTCACCGCCGACTAGATCATCTTCCGGTGGCGGCGGAGGTTGTAAAGAGCCTCGTTTTTCGACGACCACCTCGCGCGGAGGCTGCGGCAAGCGATCCGTCGATTTTAAGAAGGCATGAAGATGTGCTCCTTGACCATCAGAAAGCTTCGACGCACTTCGGAAAAACTCGGTTGCTCGCGGATCTTCGTCGCAATAAAGCATGACTCCGACCAAGAACAACCGATCGGCGTCTCGAACATTCGCATCGGCCCAGTCGGCCACACGTTGTAGGTACTCGGTTTTGTGAACCACGTTTTCGATGCCGTAAACAGTATCCAGTGACACCGCACTCTTCGGCCAAGTTGGATCGACTTGCAGTCCTCGCTTCATTTTCATGACGGCGTGCGGGTAACGTCCCATCGCAACGAGGGCAAAAGCCTGTCGGAAATAGACGTCCGACCGGTCTTCCGCTTCGCGTTGAGCCTCCAAGTAGCGCAAGTAGCCTTTAACAAACTGGCCATCGTGCAGCAAACGGTCACCTTCTGTTTGAAACTGCCTGCTCCGCTCCTTCCCAGTTCGAGACGATGCACTGACCGGGCGAAACGTTGAAGCAACATCGACTTCCGACGGGCTCCCTTCGTAACGTTCCGCATGAAGTTGCAAGACATCCTGCATATTCGCGCCTCCTGGCGGTGGCGGAGGCAACACGCGTCGGGTCGAACGAATGGGAACGGGGGCAACGCCTGTCACGATGACCGTTGGGCTAACTGGGACAATCGTCGTTTGTCGGATAACGGTCGGACCGAAGTATGGGCTATATGACGAATAACCGAAGTTCGAATATCCGCCGTAATAACCACCTGATGTTGCCACGACTCCGACGCCCATCATGGGGTAAGCCGGAGGCCCGTACCAATTCGTGACGCAATGCGGATGAACGAAATAGCCGGGCCCGTACACACCGCCGTAAACCGTCACGTGATGACGATGACTCGCCCGAACCGGCGAACCGCTGAGGAACACCAGCAACGCCAACAGCAATCCACGCACAATCCAGCGACCACAATGAGGCAAGCGATGCATCGTTCATTCTCCCAAAAGGAATGCTCCCGCCAAGACGATCTGAAACGCTGGCATCCGACAGCGGCGGGGTATTATCAGGGGATTTGACAATTAAGGTCAAATCGGGATTTCAGAACGCAGCGTTAATGATTCCTGAAGGTCAAAACAACCAGTTCTCCACGGTATCTCCTTGTTGCCCATCATTCGTTGAATTAGCGTGTCGCCGTTCTTCACTGATGTAACAAAATTTGTGTTTATCCAAGGATGCGTTTGAAATGTCCGCTCCCGCTACGCGACTTCAAATCGACGGCGATGTTGCCGAGCCGGTCTCTTTTTCTTTCGACGACCTTGCCGCGTTTTCGGAAGTTGAACAGGTTCGAGACGTCAGCCGTTTTCATCCGAAACGTCCCGGGGACGGAGTCACTTTGCGGTCATTGCTCAATCGAGTTTGTCCCCGTGAAACTGCGGATTATCTCACGTTGCACGCAACAAAAGATGACTTTGCAGCCAGTATTCCGCTCGCGGCTATCGTCGATGAGGCTATTCTGGTTTATCAACTCGACGGTGCCCCGTACCCTGAAGCCAAAGGGGGCCCGTTCCGGTTCCTGATCAAAAATCCGGCGGCCTGTCACACTGATGAACTCGACGACTGCGCGAACGTCAAATTTGTCGATCGAATCGAGCTAACCTCAGGCAAAGGCCGAGACACACGCCCGCACGATGAGGTTCAACACGAAGCCTTACACGCGAAGTAGGTTCTCGTATGAACTTGGATCAATCATGAACGACAAGGAGCACGATGCGCAAACGTGCGGGCCGAATCAAACCACTTACTTGCGCACCTTGTTCGCGAAAGCTAATGTCCTCGAATCACTTGGCGTCCGTCAGCAACTCGCGAGTAACTCGCTCGAATATTTCATCTGCGATGTCAGCCACGCTGCGTTGCTGACCGTCTCTCACTGATTTGACTCGATACCAATTCGAATTCTCGTCCGCCAGTCGTAAGTAGACGTCTCGGACTCGTTGTAGATATTCGCCATCCGCCTCTTGCAGGTCAGCGGCTTTGTCCGTGTAACTTCGTGGTTTCTTGGCAGCGATATTCCGCTGTGCAACTTCGACAGGCACATCCAACAGCACGACCAGTTTTGGCTGCGGTAGCGAGAAGATATCGAACTCGATGCGCTGAATTGTCTGCAACAATTCGGCCCGCTCAACTCCGCTCAGCTTGGCACCTTGGTGAGCTAAGTTTGACGGAACGTATCGATCACAGATCACAGCCTCGTTCCGCTCAACCGCACCAAGCAACACCGCTTTTGATTCGTAGCGATCTGCCGCATATAGCACTGAAGCCAGAAAGGGGTGAACTTCATTCAGTTGTCCAAAGCGACCGTTTAAGAAATCGCCGATCGCGTGACCAAACAAAGTTTCTTGGTACCGAGGAAAACTGAGCAATTCGACGCGTCGTCCAACTTCGCTCAAACGATCAGTCAAAGCCTTCGCTTGAGTCCCTTTGCCGGACCCGTCAATCCCCTCGATGACAATCAGCGGTGCCACAATCAACCTTCACTAAACGAGCAGCGTCAGCGCTGAAGTTTTGTCGGCAGTAACCGTAAAGTAATTCAATAACTTGCTGGTCCCTAAGATCGATTCAACACCCTTCGTGAGACCAAACAATGCCAGCTTTCCCTGACTGCGATGTAGTTTGCGATGCAACGTGATCAGCTTGCCAATCACAGAACTGGTAAGGTACTCGATGCTCGACATGTCGAGCGCCAGCTTTAGCCAGTTGTATTGTTCAACGAGTGAGAACAACTCCTGTCCGAGTTGCTCGATATTTTCCTCGTCGTTGAGTGTCCTCATGGTGAAGCCCACGACCAGGACATCGCCTTGTTCTTCCAGCGTTAAGTAGATTGTGGGTCGGTCTGGCAGAGCCATAAGTCACACCTTGACGTTCCGAGTGCCTCGCGAAATTACCAAGTCGCAGGAGAGGTCATCTCTCAAGATAACGAGCCTCTCAAGTGCGGACGGATTCTAAGCACTCCGATGCAAAGACGCTCGTCAGATTCGGCTCAGAAAATCGGCTCGCCTGTAACTTCTCATTCCAGATTCCCACGCCTCGCCCGTTGACCAAATGGCCAAAGTCTTGGCGATCCCCCGGAATCTCCACGGTTACATAACGACGATCTGTCCCAAAGACGTAGCCTGGCTGAGATTCGGAGTGACCTTCGACTAAGACTTCAACATCCGCATTCAACATGGTCTGTCGATATCGATAAGCCAATTCCGCTTCGAGTTTCGCGAGTTCTTGACTCCGCGCTTTCAACACAGACACGGGGATTTGATCGGACATAGTCGCAGCACGTGTTCCGCGACGTCGGCTGAACGGGAAGATGTGAATCTTCATGAACTCCGCTTGTCGGCAAGTTTCCAATGTTTGCCGAAACTCAGCGTCAGTTTCTCCGGGAAAGCCAACGATAATGTCCGTCGTGAGCGCCGGGTTCGACAGCTTTGCCTGCATCCTACCGGCCGTCTCCAAAAACCGTCCAACACGATATCGCCGCCGCATCCGTGCGAGCACAGTGTCTGACCCACTCTGCAGCGCCGGATGAAAGTGTGGGCACAGGTGCTCGCAGTCGGCAGCGGCGGCGATGAAGTCATTCGTCACTTCCGCCGCTTCAATGCTCGATAATCGCAAGCGCCAGTTGCCAGGAATGCGATCAAGTTGTTGAAACAAATGCCACAGCCGAAACGGCTCAAGCCCTGATCGACCACGTGTCGTATCGACCCCGTAGTGCCCCACATGAATACCGGTCAGCACAATCTCTTGATACCCGTAGTCAATCAACCGACGAACTTCCTCTTCGATTTCGTGCGGCGAACGGCTTTCCAAACGAGGCCGAACGTGAGGAATGATGCAGTACGAACACTTCAGGATGCAGCCATCTTGAATTTTGACGAATGCTCGCTTGTGCCCATCGAAGCGGCTGATCCCTGTCGGAAATTCAGACACGCCCAGTCGCAACAGCACGTCAGGTAACTCGCGTTTGTCTGGAACCACTTCAATGACGTTTGGCAGCTTCGCCACGGAATCTGGATCGTGAGTCGCATAACAGCCTGTCACGATCGTCTGGCAGTTCGGATTCTCGCGAGCCAATTGCCGCACGACCTGCCGTCCTCGGGAGTCAGCGTTCTCCGTCACCGTGCAGGTGTTGACGACACACAGGTCCGCCGACTCGCCCTCGCCTGCCTCTCGAAATCCAGCACTCAACAAAGCCTCCGCAACAAGCTGTGTTTCATACTGGTTGACCTTGCATCCCAACGTGACCAACCGACATGTTCGCGCCACTGAAATCATGAAGCTCAACTCCTCGGATGAATGAGACCGAGGAGTATAGCAGCGTCCCCAAAAACGTAGAGCGGATCGGCCCGCCTGTTGCTGTAACCCGGAGCGTCAGTAAGGGCGGGCGCTGCGAAGCGACTGCGATGAGATTCTACGGAGCCATCATTGCTTGAAACGGGGGTAGCTGACGAAACTTCCGACTCTGCTGCATCAAAGCGTTTCAAACGCCTTCATCACTTCTTGCACTGTTGCCCGACCACTGTGTGTCTTGCTCACTTTCTCGAAGCGAATCTTCCCGTCAGCCGCCACGACGAACGTTGACGGATAAGCCGTTTCGTTCGCAGCATCCCAGCGCAGCATGTACGACTTCGTGAATTCGTAATCGGGATCGAGTACCAGGGAGACGTTCTTCGGCAATGTCTTTCCGCGCACAAAGTCCGCCGCATGTTTTTTCAGACCATCCGCTGGCCCGGGATAGACCAGCAGAATGCGAGCTTTTTTCGCTTGGAAACTCGCCGCACTCGAAATGAAGTGCCCCACTTGAGCACTGCAAACGGGACACTGATATCCGGGAAATCCGCGCAGCACGATCAAGACCACAGGTCCGTCTTTGAGTTGCTCCGACAGCTTCACTTTTTCGCCATCGATCGCAGTCAGCGTGAAATCCTTAGCCTCGTCACCCACCTTGGGTGTCTTCGGTTCGCCTGCCGCCTGAACAGCACGATCGCCGATCGCACATAGCATGGTTGTGAATGTCCCGCACAACACCAGAAACATGACCGACTGACGTAAGAACTTTCTCATCGCGTTTTCCTTTGATGTTACTCATGGCTTGAAATTGATCGAACCAGGCAACAATCAGATGCCGCGCCAAACGATCGCGTTACATCATTCCTTTGTAATGGCTTCATCCAGATTCAAAATCAAACTGCTGGTCGCCGTCCACGCCGCGGTCTCGATCGGGTTGAGCGTTACATCGGCCAGTGATTCGCCCGTGCGCAGAACCTCAGTCGCATCCGTCGGATGTCGGCGGTAATGCTCAAGGTGCTGTTCCACGCCACGGCGCAAGACCGCGATTTCGCGGACGCTCGGATCGCGAGTCAGCACAACCCGAAACGCAAATCGCAACCGACCATCAACGTCCGAGCCGCCCTCACGCAAAACTCGCTCAGCTAACTTGCGAGCCGCTTCGACAAAACTCACTTCATTAAGCAGTGCGAGCGCTTGCAGCGGCGTGTTCGTCCGCGTCTCTCGCACCGTGCAGGCTTCGCGGCCAGCGGCGTCAAACGTGACCATCACCGGCGGAGCGATCGTCCGTTTCCAAAAGACGTACAAGCCTCGGCGATACAAATCCGGGCCATGATCTTGCACGTACTTTTCCGTGTTCTGGAGATCGTCCCACAAACCTTCCGGTTGATACGGCTTGATCGACGGCCCGCCTAGTCGCTCCGTCAACAACCCGCTGGCGGCAAGAGCCTGATCGCGGACCATCTCCGCCGACAACCGCGACCGCGGCCCACGTGCGAGCAGTCGATTTTCTGGATCGCGCGCGGTGAGATCGGCGGAGGCTTTCGACGATTGCTGATAAGTCGCCGAAGTGACGATCGAGCGGATCAAACGTTTGATGTCCCACGCAGGAGCGATTTCAGATTTCAAGTCTGGCTGTCCCACAAACTCCATCGCCAGCCAATCCAGCAACTCCGGATGCGACGGCCAGTCCCCTTGCGAACCAAAGTCATCAGCCGTCTTCACCAAGCCTTGGCCAAAGAGTTGTTGCCAAACGCGATTCACCGTGACGCGCGCGGTCAACGGGTTCGTGGGAGACACCAACCACTGAGCGAGGTCCAACCGGTTGACACGGTCTTGTTGAATCAGCGACGTGGGGAGAGCTTTGGGAACTCCGGGGCCGACTCGCTCTCCCGGGTGATCGTAAGCTCCACGAAGTAACAGGTGAGTCGGTCGAGGTGCCGGGGTTTCCTGCATGACCATCGTCGTCGGGAACGAATCGACGAACTGCCGTTCTTCCAATTCAAGTTGCCGCAGTTGTCGATGCACATCACGAATGTTGTTCGGAGCATGTTCCGTCAAGAAACACTCACGCAACTTTTTTGATTGCGAGATCGTACGTTTCTTGGCACGCACTTCAGCGATGAACGAAACCGATTCCGGGACCGACAAGATCGCCATCTCGTCATCTTCCAGCGGCACGTCGAACAATCGCACCTCGTCAATCGCTCCGCGAAATGGCGGAGTCAGCCCGCCATAACCGACGCGGAATACGTCCTTCGAGGCGAATGCTTGATTGAGTTCATCGAGCACAACGCGCGGTTTTGCCTGCGTTCCGTTGATGAAAAACTTGACTCCGTCTGCGAGTCGCGAACCGTCGTAACTCACACCAACATGCACCCACTGACCCAGTGGAATCGCGTCGGCCGTTTCGACTCTCATCGCATCATCCAACCAACGCTTGATGAGGTTGAGTTGCAGCTTGCCTTTGTCGAGGCAGAGGTTGTATCCGTCCGAGTTCGCATCGTCCGACATTCGCGACAGGATCGTGCCCGAATCCGCGTCGGCGTGAATCCACGCCGACATGGAGAACGGCTCGAAGAAGCCGATGTTTGCAATATCTCCGACTGCGAAGCGTCGTTGTCCGTCGAATTGCGCCGCTTTGCCGATACGACCTTCGCCCAGTTCGACTGGAGCACGATCCGCCTCTTTGATAACCGGCGGTCCAGAGTTCGGCCCCAGCGGTTGTGGCTGATGTCGCTCCTTCTTTAACGCTTCGTTACGTACCGGAGCCGGTTGGCCATCGCGATCAAACGGCAAGTGCAGCACTTCACCACGAGTCACGGTCCAATCTATCTCGCTCGGCAAATTTTGTCCCAGTCGTCCTTCCCACTTGGCTTGTTCGATTGGCACCGTTTCCATCCACTGCGCGCTGAAGCCTTTAAGAAAGCCCTGCCGGAGTTGCATCGCTTGCAGTTGCTTCTGTTGTTCTCGCGTCGGCGTTTTCACAAACGGTGGCGAGTTGCCAAACTTGATCGCTCGACCTTTTTCCGGAACGTTGTTGAAGAATGCGAAGAGTTGGTAGTACTCCTTTTGGGAGAACGGATCGAACTTGTGATCGTGGCAGCGGCAGCAGCCGAGCGTCAGGCCGAGCCAGACGGTTCCAGTGGTATCAACGCGATCGACGACGTACTCGACCGCGTACTCTTCCGGAATGATGCCCCCCTCGGCATTCCCGCGATGATTGCGATTGAAGCCAGTAGCGAGAATTTGATCCATCGTGGGCTTCGGTAATAGATCGCCTGCAAGTTGTTCGATTGTGAATTCATCAAACGGCTTGTTGTCGTTGAAGGCGTCGATGATCCAGTCGCGCCAACGCCACATGCTGCGATCGCCGTCTGATTGATAGCCGGACGTATCGGCGTAACGAGCCGCGTCTAGCCACGGTCGTGCGAACTTCTCCCCAAATCTCGGCGAGGCAAGCAAGCGGTCAACGAACTTTTCGTAAGCTTGCGGAGAGTCATCGCTCAGAAACAATTCAATCTCGCCGATCGATGGCGGTACCCCCGTGAGATCGAGCGTCACTCGCCGCAACAGAGTGGCGCGGTCAGCAACAGGTGACGGATTCAAACCTTCGCGTTCCAGTCGTGCCAATATGAAATGGTCGATCGCATTCTTTGGCCAAGTACGATCTTTCACGACCGGCAACTTAGGTCGCGTCGGCGCGATCAACGCCCAGTGCGATTCCCACTTTGCTCCTTGTTCGATCCAACGGCGAATCGTTTCGATTTGTTGCGGTGTTAGCTTCTTCCCGCTGCTTGGCGGCGGCATTCGTTCGTCTTCGTCGGTTGCCGTGAGACGCTGGAACAATTCGCTTTTCGACGGATTGCCGGGAACAAGCCCATGATGTCCGTCACGCCTTTCAAAAACCTGCGATTCATTGTCGAGTCGCAAATCAGCCTTACGCTGTTTCGCATCCGGACCATGACACTGAAAACAAGCGTCCGACAAGATCGGTCGGATGTCGCGATTGAAAGACAGCGGTTCGTCAGCGATCGCAGTTCCAGTGGCCAAGACGGCAGTCAACACGATGCAGGACGCGATAAGCTCGCGCGTAGACGTAGATGAATTAAACCGCACAAACCCCGCTGAGCTTGCCTCGGTGGAAACGGACTTCTGCACTACGCCTGAGTTCGCTTTAGTGCAAAAGCCTGATAACCACCGTGACACGCTCGGTGGGGTTGGTGTCGACTTCTGACGGGATCGGTCGAGTAAACGACTCATGTTTGGATGACTCCTGAGTGCGTCGAATGGCAAGGACCAAGAGCGACCATCGTGGCCTCAGACATCGTTGCGCTCAAGCCGCACGGGCTCGTTCGGCAAAAAGAAAAACCCTCGCCAGTCAAACTGGTGAGGGTTTAAGTCAAAGAGTTGAGAGAGACGTTGACCGGCTGGCGGTGAGAGATTCGTCAGCCGTTCAACGTAGAGGCAAGCGGCCAGCTTGCCCGATCTGTGTAGTGAACCTGGGTTGTTTGCGAGCCACTTGCCCGATCGAGTCAGCAAGCTGGCCGCTTGCTTCTACGGGGAGGTCATTAGTAACCGTGGCTGCTTTCGCGAACCGCGTCGGTACCGACGATGTCGTTCTCGTTGTCGCAGAAATCGGCGTGATCTTGGAAGTGTGAGCCATTCGTGTGAGCCTTGTTCGTCGAATGCAGGCCGTTGAGGCAATAGCCTTGATTCAAGCTACCGATGGCTGCGGCGACGTCTTCGAGTTCTTCGCTGACCGCTTGACGAACTTCGGCGAGCCCCACAACCAAGCCGAGCACCACGATCGTCGCGATCATGATGAGTTCGGCAGAGACCACAAAACCAGCTTCGTCGTTGATGAGATTCTTCATGGTGGCATTCTTTCTGAAAGGTGTTGAACACGAAGGTTATTGAGTCGTTTGACGCAGTTGTTTGCGTCGTGTTTGTTGGGAATGG
>JAPLNX010000111.1 GCA_026400935.1 Planctomycetia bacterium
CCGCAGGATTTCCAGTTGCCGCTCCGTCGCCTCAATCCGCACTGCCTTCCTTGGCATCGCACCACCCTCCGTTAAAGGTGATGCAGTAATGACACAAACTCGCTTTTTATGGAGGATCAATTCTCGGTCGTGGTACTAGAAGTCATCGTCTTCCGCAGAATCATCTGTTTCCGGATCGGGTTCGCATGCGTACGTCCAACCACAGTTCGCGCACTGCGTTTCGGATTCCGTCATCTCCGCACCGCAGGAGAGACAACTGTTCGTTTCCGTTTCAGTCGGCTTCGTTTCTGGAGCCAAGTATTCCGCCACTGCCAACGCTGTGGCGAATGGGAAAAAGGGAAGAATTCCAAGGGTCTCTGACAGTGTTAACTTGGAATTCGATTCAGAGTCGATCGTCACATCCGAGCGTCGAATAAGCTCGCACGCCTGATCGACATTAGCGCGTTCAACCATCAACCGCGGCGCGGAAGCCCAGCCCGCGCTAATCTCACCAATTGCACCTTGCAGATCGCTGTTTGCGATCACGACTGGAATCCCGGCCTCTTCCAAAACCATCCGTAACGCATGCGCCTGAGGCACCCCAGCCGCGCGATACACTTCGACGAAATTTTGATCGGCAGTCTCCATGTCAATCACCGGTAATCTGAGGAAGGTCTGTCTGATAGCTCAATAACGGGCATCGAAGCGTTTTCCAATTGCCGAGCGAAGCATATCGATGAGACAACTCTTAACGGAATGTCGTCGCAGAGGCGGCACGCCGCGCGTGGCTAGCTGAGCTTCAGCAGCTTGATCGCGTTGCCTCGAAAGATTTTGTACTGCACCTCTTCGGGGAGCTTCAGCGAATCGAGCAGTTCGAACTGCGGGATTTTTTGTGCGGGCATCAGGACGTCGGTGCCGAACAGCAGTTGGTCGGCGTTGCGGATCAGGAACTCGCGGCCGAAGTTCGGGTCGCGAGCGATCGCTTTTTCGCCCCCCGGTTCGGAGAGGTCGCCGTACAGGTTTGGATATTTGTTTTTCAGCCGGTCGAGCGTCGTGGTCAACGTGTCCAAGTCCATGAACTCAGTCTCCGTGACGTCATTAGTTTGGTCATTGCACGAGACAATAGCGACGCGATGCACATCATCAAGGCGATAAGTCTCAGTGTGCTGTTCGTGAGCGGCTTGGATTGGAAATCACCACTCACCCGCACGGAACTAGCAAGCAAGCGACATCAGTCGGCCTAAAAGGTTGGTGACACATTGGTAGTCGCCTGGAAAGCTGACCAAGTCGTAATCCCGAAGATCTTGGCAATCTCGTAAGGTTCGCCATAGAAGGCGACGAACGTTTCTCTCTTGATACCTCACTGTGCGTGCAATCTCCGTGCAAGATTTACTTATGACAGACCGCTTGTTGCCGACTGATGGATCGTTGTTGCCACGTTTGGACCGACTGAAACAGGTTGTGGAACAAGCGGCGGAATTGCTTCCAGCGCAGGGGCCCATCACAGCGTTTGTGTTTCTCAACACGCTGCAAGGTTTGGAACACTTGCCGTTTGACGAGGGTATGCAGCGCGGTGCGCGACTGTTTGGCTGTCAGCCGTATCTGATTGAAGAGCGGTATCGCAAGAAGATGGCCAGTGGGCGGATTCGAGTTGAGGACTTACTGACGGTCGTTCGCGAAGACCTGCTCGATCAGGCAAACACGCCGGTTTGTTCGCTCGGTACGCGGATTGAATTGCGGATGGCGATGTTGCAGTACCCGCTGTTGGTGGGGCCTGCGGAGGAACTGCGCTGGTATGTGGCAGAAATGGACGCACTCACGCGAATGCGTCCGGAGGTTACGGAGGCAACTCGCGAGCGATTCTTGGAAGAAGCTCGTCGTTGGGCGATGCGCGATTTGCACAACCATCGAGTCGGTAATCCGGACAATTCGACTGTTGAACGCGAGAGTCATGAACCACATGGCTTTGATGACTTGTTGCAGCGATTTGATGCGACGTCGATCGAACAGTGGAGTTCTACTAAATGGGAATCATTTGCGCTGCAAGCGTTGTGGCGAATCTGTCACGCGGGAGTTCAAGAGGCTCAAGCAGTGAGTCCACGAACGGACTTCGTCGCACCGATCCGGCATCGTGACATCCTGCGAGAGGCCAACGGTGTTGATACAGACGATTGGGTGCATGAAGTCATGATTCGATTTTGTGCTCCGTTTGTCGATCAGGGCTTCGCAAATTGGACGCTGCCGCATCGCGAGCAAGGGTTCTTCAAGGCGTTTTGCAAGTTGTATCGACAGTCGGGCGGACCGCCGAACGAATGGCAGCGTGGCTTGTCGGATGAGTTGTCACACATCATGGAATCTGGCCACGGAGCGTTGGACTCACTGCTGGAATCGTTGGAGTTGCTCGGAGTCAGTGAGCATGAGTGGGAAGACTTCGTCCCGGCATCGTTGGTCGCGTTACGTGGTTGGGCGGGTTTGATTTGGCAATTGGACGTGCGCGGTGATCGAGTGGCATTGCCAGCTCCGGCGGGAAGTTTGATTGAGTTCTTGGCGGTGCGGTTAATCTTAGAACGAGTCGCGTTGACGTATGCCGCTCGTGAATCACTCGATTACACCGGGCCGTTGAACTGCTTGCGTGACGAGGCGCGATCGCGAATGCCAAAGCGGATGGAAGTGAGTATTGATCAGCGCGCGTTCTTGGTGTTTCAGCTTGCTCAGGTTTTGGGTTGGAGTCCACCAGCATTAGACAAGTTGTCTCAGAAAGAGTGGGCAGTGCTGGTCAGAGAGATCGAGACGTTCGATGGCCTCGAACGCCGCCGGATGTTTCATCAAGCATTTGAACGGCGGTTTCGAATTCAGGCACTCGACGCACTATCGACTCATACGAAGCGTCAGTCCGATCGCGTGCTGTCTCCGAGATTCCAACTCGTGGCGTGCATTGATACTCGCGAAGGAGGATTTCGACGGCACTTGGAAGAGGTCGCCCCTGATGTAGAGACGTTTGGAACAGCGGGCTTTCACTGTGTGCCGATTTATTATCGCGGTGCTGCCGAGGCTCATTTTTCGACACTGTGTCCGATTGTGATTCGACCGAAACATTGGGTGGTTGAAGATGTTGCTTATTCACTCGATGAGCAAAACCGGTCGCGAGCAAAAACGCGACGAGTGTTAGGAGCTGCGACACACGGGGTGCATGTCGGTAGTCGGAGTATGGCTCGCGGGGCGTTGTTGACTGCGGGACTGGGAGTGCTGGCTTCGATTCCGTTAGTGGCTCGCGTGCTGTTTCCGAGATTGGCAGGAAAGATTCGTCGTAAGGCGAGCCAGTTTGTCGCACCTCCGGAGATGACTCGCCTGCGCATGGAGCGAACCTCGCCAACGGCAGGTCCAGGAGAGGGGCAGATCGGCTTTACAGTTGATGAAATGGCGACGATGAGCGAGCGAGCGTTGCGTGATATCGGCTTGACGAATGGCTTCGCTCGGTTGGTATTGTTTGTCGGACACGGTTCGTTCTGTTTGAACAATCCGCACAAGTCGTCGTATGACTGCGGCGCTTGTTCGGGCGGGGCAGGTGGGCCGAATGCTCGAGCGTTGGCAGCAATGTTGAATGACACTCGCGTACGGCAGATTCTGGCGAGCCGTGGTATCAAAATTCCGGATGAGACGTTCGTGCTCGGCGCGCTTCACAACACGTGCGCGGATTACTTCACGTTCTACGATCTCGATGCACTCCCGGCGTCGCACGTTCAAGACGTTCAATTTGTCGAGCGATCTTTAGCGGAAGCTTGCGAGCGAAATGCACACGAACGTTGTCGCCGTTTTGATTCGGCTCCGTTGAATCTTTCGTTTGCAGCCGCACATCGGCATGTCGAAGGTCGTTCGGAAGACCTCGCGCAGACACGACCTGAATTTGGCAACGCGACGAATGCGGTCTGCATCGTGGGACGTCGTGAGCGAACTCGCGGTTTGTATCTCGATCGGCGTGCCTTCATGCAGTCGTATGATCCGGCCCAAGATGATGCAGAGTGCAATATCTTGGCGCGGATTCTCGGGGCCGTTGTTCCCGTCTGCTCTGGGATCAACTTGCAATACAACTTGTCGTACATCGACTCGCCGGGCTGGGGGAGCGGGACCAAACTGCCTCACAACATCACTTCGCTGCTCGGCGTGATGGATGGAGCGGCGAGCGACTTGCGCACTGGCTTGCCTTGGCAGGGAGTCGAAATTCATGAGCCAGTGCGTCTGCTGTTTGTCATCGAGACGACACCGCAGGCGATCTTGTCGATCATGGATCGAAACCCGGTCATCGGACGAATTTTGCGAAATGGCTGGGCACAATTAGCGTTACTCAATCCGCATTCGTCCGAAATTTTGACGTACCGAAAAGGTGAGTTCTACGTGTATTGGCCAGAGAAGTCGGAACTGCCGAAAGTGTCGAGTTCGACCGACTGGTATCGCGGTTGGCGGGAGAATCTGGGGTTCGCTCAGATTGAGAGTTGAGGCTTCATCGAGAGGTCCATAAGGCAAACCTCGCTGAGATAAGCTCAGTGGGGTTTGTGTCAACTTTTCATCTGAGTCTGACGTCAGCTATTTGTCATTCAATGAAATGGAATCATGTTCGACCACGAATTGTTGTTTAAGGCCTTGGGCCTGACGGTTGTTTGCGCGCCGCTCTGTATGGTGTTGATCTTAGGGCTGTCGTCGTTGGTCGGACGACCGCTGCGCGAGCGAACGATTAGCCGGACGGTCCAGACGGCGGTTAGCGGTGGCTTGCTGGCAGCGTTGATCATTTTGGCGTTGATGCTCTCGCAAGGAACTCGGCATGTCGCGATTCAGTTGGGAAGCTGGGTTCACATCCCGCACTATCACTTTCAAATTGCCTTCGTATTTGATCGTCTCTCCGTTCCGTTCGTGATTTTGACGTTTCTCTTGTGCGGGACGATCGGAGCGTTCGCGAACAAGTACATGCACCGTGAGCAGGGATTCAATCGCTTCTTTGTGTTCTATTCATTGTTTGTGCTGGGGATGATCGTCACTTCGCTGGCAGGAACGATCGAGACGCTGTTTGCCGGTTGGGAATTGGTCGGTCTGTCGTCTGCGTTATTGGTCGCTTATTACCACGAACGTCCGGCACCAGTACGAAATGGCTTACGTGTCTGGTGTGTTTATCGCGTCTCGGATGCCGCGTTGTTGGTCGCTTCGGTCGTGATGCACCACTTGACTGGCGAAGGACAGTTCGACCAGTTCTTAGGGGCAGGAGCTTGGCCCGAAGGGGTCGCTTCGGCGACGGAGCATCAAGCGTTTGTTGTGGGCCTCTTGTTACTCGTCGCGGCGATGGGAAAGTCGGCGCTCGTACCATTTTCTGGCTGGTTGCCGCGAGCAATGGAAGGTCCGACGCCGTCAAGTGCCGTCTTTTACGGGGCGTTGTCAGTGCATCTCGGCGCGTTCTTGCTGTTGCGTGCCAGCCCGATCTTGGATCTTTCTCCCTGGCTGTGTGCGGCTGTCGTGTTGGAAGGTTTGCTAACGGCAGTCTTCGCTTCGTTTGCGGGCCGCGTGCAGACGGACATCAAATCCGCACTCTCGTTTGCGTCAATGACTCAGGTAGGGATCATCGTCGCTGAGATCGGCTTGACGTCGTTGGTCATTCATTGGACTGGCTGGCTGACGCTCGGTTACGTGCTGCGATATCTGACGCTGATTCATATTCTGGGACACGGCTGTTTGCGGACGATGCAATTCTTGCGAGCGCCGACTTTGCTGCTGGATTATCGCACCTTGGAAAATGCGATCGGTTCGAGCTTGCCGCAATCGGAAGGTGCGCTCGAGCGACGAATCCCCGCGCGGTTGCATGTTTGGTTTTATCGGTTGGCACTAGAGCGAGGTTATCTCGATGTGTGCTTGGACAACTTCTTCGTCCGCCCGTTCTTGAAGACATTGCAAGGCTGTGATGCGCTGGAACGACGCTGGACCGATTTTCTTTCTGGAAGCCAATCTCGCGAATCGGAGCAACTCAAGCCGACGCCAGAACCGCTGGAAAACTTGCTATGAGAGAGCTGCACTTTCCTTGGATCGAAGTGGCGATCTTGATCCCGCTGATCGGTGCCATATTGGTCGGCCGCTTACGCGATCCTGATGTCGCCCGGAAGTGGTCCGTCGCAATTTCCGGGCTGGCGTTGTTCTGCGCCGTCGGTGAATGGTTGGATTTCGATTTCATCGGAGCGTCTGAAGCCGAAGATCATTGGCACCTGATGACGCGGTTGTGTGGTCGAGAATTATTTGTCATTGACGAACTAAGTGCGCCACTGATTCCGCTGGTGTCGTTGCTCTATTTTTTGACGATGACGGCCACGTTGAGAACGAAAATCCGACGGTTCTCATTTGCCTGGACGCTGATTTCCGAGACCCTCGTGTTGGCTCTGTTTAGCTGCCAAATTCCGTGGGGCGTGATTGGCCTGTTGGCTGCGGGAACCATCCCGCCGTATCTCGAATTGCGAGCACGCGGCAAACCAACTCGCGTCTATCTCTTTCACATGGCGTTGTTCATTGGCCTGATGATTCTCGGCTGGGCCTTCGCGGAAAACGAAGGGAATCAGCAGGTTCACACGCTGTGGGCGATCGTGCCGCTGTTGACCGCCGTACTGATTCGGAGTGGCATCGCTCCGTTCCACTGCTGGATGACAGACTTGTTTGAGCACGCGACGTTTGGGACGGCGCTGTTGTTCGCGACACCGATTGCTGGAGCCTATGCCGCCGTGCGACTGGTGTTGCCGATCGCTCCCGATTGGGTGTTGCAGAGCATCGGCCTGTTGTCGTTGTTGACGGCGGTCTATGCCGCAGGCATGGCATTGATTCAACGCGAAGCCCGGCGATTCTTTTGTTATTTGTTCTTGAGTCACTCTGCACTGGTGTTAGTCGGGTTGGAAATGGTCACGCCGATCGGTCTAACGGGCGCGTTGTGTGTTTGGCTTTCATCCTGCCTGGCACTCAGTGGATTCGGCCTCACCTTACGAGCATTGGAATCACGTTGCGGTCGATTGTCTCTGACCAATTTCCAAGGGCATTACGAACACACACCCAACTTGGCGATGTGCTTTGTCTTGACCGGACTGGCGAGCGTCGGCTTTCCCGGAACGTTTGGCTTTGTCGGAACGGAATTGCTCGTGGATGGGGCCGTCGAAGCGTATCCGCACGTTGGAGTCGCGGTTGTCTTGGCGGCAGCCCTCAACGGCATCGCCGTCGTGCAGACATATTTTCGTCTCTTTACGGGAACGCGTTATGTCTCGTCAGTCTCATTACAGATTCGCGAAGGCGAACGTTACTCAGTGTTGGGACTCGCCGCGTTGATCCTCATTGGTGGCTTGTGCCCTCAGCCGAACATCGCTTCACGCCACCACGCAGCACACGAGCTTCTGAATAAACGGCAATCACTGTCGGGCGATGTGCGGCCTGCTGAAGTTGAACACGAATCGCCGGTGCCGATGACTGAATGATTACCTTTCTTCTAAGAACAACATCGTAGCCCGGTTTACCAAACCGGTCGCAGTGACGTCCCGGTTTGGAAAACCGGGCTACTGAACCACAAAGTTGTCCTTGGACAAGTTCTACGGGGAAGCAGGATCGAAGGAGTCACTTCTTGACGTCCCTTCGCGTCCTTTGCAACTTTGCGTTGAAAACGCTCTCCATTCAAAAAAATCGACAACGAATGCATGTCACCTCGCGTTCACAAAAAAGCGAGACCTCGATTTGCAGTGGCAGATGCAGTTGATATCACTCTGCGGCCTCGCATGGCCTATTCATCGTCGCCCCTTCTTCCATTCGTGCATTATCAAGTGAGCCGTCATGTCCGAAAACGTCGTTCGCAGAAATTCGTCGTACCCGTTCTTCATTCTTTTTATCGCCTTATTCGCAACCCCATTCGTTGATGCCGATGAGCCTGCGAAGCCAGCTTGGAAATACTCGTCCGAACTTCTGCGTCCGTTCTGGCAAGGCGAAGTGATTGAGGGGGAATCAGTCCTATTCATCAAAGACGACAAGACTGGCGAGGCGCGTGCCTCAGTGCTGTTTCCAATTCGCGAAGTGTTGTCGGTGAAGAACTCCGTTGGCGATGTGACCTACGAGAACGGCAAGGATTTTGTCTGGAAGGCAGATTCACGAGAGATCGTGATCCCTTCTGGCTCGCGCATTCCTACGAAGACCCCTCCAGAGATGCGACGACCGGCGAAATCGCAGAAGTACGAACTGACGCATCGCGACGGTAACGGCGAGATCTTCTTTGGTGGTCGGCTGGAATACGCAGAAATGCAAACCTGCATCACGTATCGACACACGGCAGATTTGTGGAAAGCCCCAGTACCGAAGTTCGACCCGAAGATGTTGCCGCGATCGGTCGCGAGGTTGGTCAACAAGCAACCGCTGTCAATCGTGACGCTCGGTGACAGCATCTCGGCGGGCGCGAATGCGTCGGCCTTGTACGACGCGGCACCCTATCAGCCCGCGTATCCAGAGTTGGTTCGTCGACAATTGGCCGAGAGATTTCAGGGGCCGGTTGAAATGAAAAACCTCGCGGTCGGTGGGACCGATACCGGTTGGGGACTAACCCAGATCGACAAAGTGGTCGAGGCACAGCCGCAGCTGGTGATCTTGGCTTTCGGCATGAATGATTCTGCAGGACGCTCTGCGAAGTCGTATCAAGAAAACACAAAGGCTATGATCGCTAAGATTCGCGAGAAGTTGCCGGAGTGCGAGTTCATCCTCGTTGCATCAATGCTCGGTAATCGTGATTGGATTCGGCTTAAACACGAAGCTTTCCCGCAGTACCGCGATGCTTTGAATGAGTTGGTCGAACCGGGCATCGCGCTGGCTGATCTCACTTCCATCTGGTCTGGCTTCTTGGAACTCAAACAAGACTGGGACCAAACCGGCAACGGCGTCAACCACCCTAACGATTTCGGCCACCGCGTTTACACGCAGGTCATCACCACACTGCTCGATCCGAAGTAAGTGTGCGGGAAAGCCTGAGTTCGTAGTTCCGCCTTTTGGAGGCGAGAGCAGAATACACCGCCTCAAATGGCCCTCATCAGCGCACGTTTCACGCGAAGGTTCACGTAGGTGAGCGACGACGGAATCTGTGGAGATGGCAACCTATTCCTTGGGCAGTCGATGGTTCCATCATTTCTCAGCGACAAGATGGTTTGGCGGGATGGCCGACCGTGGATGGAAACTCACGGCGACCTTCGGCGCTCGCTCTGCGATCTAAGGGCAAGAATCAAAAAGTCACACACCAATCCGCGATCCCGATGCCACCTGCGGTTCAGTCCCGAAGTGACGAGCCTCATGCCCCGCTGTTGTGGCCGGTCTCCTGACCGAGCCACTGTTCTTTGACCGGAGGTCTCCTCGTTCGAGCGGCAGAAAGATTTGGACTTCAACGTTGTGTGGCCGTTCGTGGATACCTGACGGTCGGGCCGAGTGGCTCGGTCAGGAGACCGGCCACACCACACCTACTTCCATTCGCGGGCGAATTGCAGGGCGCGTTGGCGGACGGGTTCGCTGAGAGCCTGGTTCGCCGAGAGGGCGGCGAGCCATGCGGACTGCGCTTGGCCCTGGTCTCGCAGAAATTGAATCTGACTCAGTGCCTCACGCTCCGCTTGCAACTCCCATCGTCTGTTTCGCTCAAGGGACCGCGAGTGGATCAATGAGCGTCAGTCCCGGAATCCATCGGAAGTCAGCGGTGTTGCACGTCACCAACTTCAACCCGTGGGTGAGTGCCGTGCCGGCAATCAATGAGTCACCCAATGACATCTTGCGTTGTTGCCGCAGGCGGATTGCTTCGCGGAGCACTGCGTCGGACAGCGGCAACACATTGGCCGCTGCGAAGAACGACTCGAAGAGCGCACGTTCCGATTCCGAATGCTTGTGATATCCCAGCACCTCGACGTAGCTGACCGCTGACACCGCCGGTGAATGTTGGGCGATGAAGGTTCGCAAGTCGCCGTATACGGGCCGAGCCGCGAAGATGATGACGTTGCTATCGAGAAGCATCAGTCACGCCCCGGTAATGAGCGGTCAGATCGCAGAGCACGTTGCCATTCGACCGGATTGTCGATGTCCGCGAACGGAGCGAGTCGCGCGAGTTGTTCGAGGGCGGCCGACATCGCGGCTCCCGGAGGCGACTCGCTGACCGGATCGTCACACACAGTGACATTGACCAAGATCGGCTGGTCTTGCGGAAGCTTCACGGGACGCGACGGATTCCATTTCAATTGGTCGCCCGTCAACAAAGCTTGAAACGTCTGGGCCATGAAAGAGTCTCCTAAAGCTTCTCGAATTCGACTGCCACGATATCACGGGATTCAACGGATCGCCAACGGAACCCGCTCTCGGCGAGAATGGGCGACGTTATTTCCATTCGCGGGCGAATTGCAGGGCGCGTTGGCGGACGGGTTCGCTGACGGTCTGGTCCGCCGAGACGGCGGCGAGCCATTCGGACTGCGGTTGGCCCTGGTCACGCAGGAAGTGAATCAGACTCAGAGCTTCACGCTCCGCACGCAAGTCGCAGCAACTTAGGCGGCATGGATGATATGCACTGTGGTTGCTGGAACGGGAACGGTTTCTCCATGACCGCGCAACGAATCGATGTGTAACTCCACCGCTTCTTCAATGAGCACTCGAACTTCCTCGACTGAGTTGCCGCTCGTCACACAGCCAGGGAGATCGGGCACATAGGCCGAGAATGACCCGTCACCCGACTTTTCGATCACAACGACGTAATCCATCGAAGACCTCATTTCATGCCGGCTTGTTTGAGAATGCTGTTCAACGTTCCCGGCGGAACTTCGTTACCCAGCTTACCGCCGCTGGGACAGTCACGGTCCCTGGCTTCTGGGGATGGCGGAACGGCAAGTCGCTCCCGACAGTTCGTTCGAGAAACCAGCCATCGGCCTCTAACAGTTTGATCGTTTCGCGGTACTTCATTCAATCCTCCGTTTGCTCGTATCACCGATTCTGCGGTGTCGAGATTGACCAAGTGCCGTTCGGCGCGCGGGACGAGGGTGGATGTTGTCGAGACAAAGACGGACGGGCAAGAGTGCCCATCCTACGGCTTCCATTCACTGGCGAATTGCAGGGCGCGTTGGCGGACGGGTTCCCTGAGGGTCTGGTCCGCCGAGAGGGCGGCGAGCCATTCGGACTGCGGTTGGCCCTGGTCTCGCAGGAAGTGAATCAGACTCAGTACCTCACGCTCCGCTCGCAACTCCGGAGCCCACGGGCGTGCGTCCCGCACCTTCGCCGGCTGATCCACGCTTGCCGACACCAGTTGTTTCCCGTCCGCGCTAAACGCCACGCCACCCAACCGTTAGTCTAATCGTGATCTGCTGAGCGAACCTCTTGTTGTCTCATGAACGGCAAATGAACCTTACGCGCGCTTTCGTTTCGATTGTGATCCGAGATGGTGTAGTTGATGTACTTCTCGAACTCTGCGGGGAAACCGAGTTTCACGGGTGGGGTCCGCAGGTTGTCACTCAAATGAGACTGAATCGTCCGTGCGAGCAATTCGCCAAAGAGGGAAGGAACTGCGTTTCCGACCTGCTTGAAAATGTCGGCCTTTGTACCGGCAAATAACCAGTCGTCGGGAAAGCCTTGCAGCCGCTGGACTTCAAGGAGAGTTAGGCGACGCAGCGTCCCGTTCCAGCGGACCCAGTCTTGACTGCCCGAACCGGTCACCGTTCGCGCGGGAAGTTCCAGGTCGGCGATGAAGGTTCCCTGTCGGTAGCCCCAGTGTCCGCCGGGTCGTGTAGGTTCTGCGACTCCTCGACTCTTGAGTCCCGTTCCATTGGGAAGTTCGGCCAACTGTGGTCCCAAGGCCACCGTGGGGAACACATAGTTCGCCTCGTCTGTGTCTGCCGACTCAACTAGGAATTCTCGCAGGGTGTGCCAAGGCGATTCAAACAGTCCACGCCCTTTGACGGTCGATGCCACATGCGTGGTCTCCGGAAACTGAGGGGCGACGCCGTGCTGCGCTCCGATGATGAAGCACCGGACGCGCCGTTGATACGCGCCATAGTCGGCGGCATTCAGTAAGCCTGCGCGGCAACTGTAACCCAACTTTTCAAAGTCCGAGATGATCTTCCGAACGACACCGCCGGGGCGACCATTCTGGTCGCGTGCCGTGACGATCCCCCGCACATTTTCAAAGAGGAATGACTTGGGTCGGACCTCATCGATGATCCGCACGAATTGCGAAACGAGTGTGCCTCGCGGATCGAGCACACTCTTTTGTTTGCCCGAACTGGAGAATGCTTGACAGGGAGGCCCTCCCAGCACGCAGTCAATGGCTTCTCCGTGCATGAGTTGATCGGCAGTCACCTCACGAATGTCATTTTGAACGATGGCCGCTTCTGCGAAGTACCGATGCCCGTCGGAGTGCAACCAACCTTGGTTCTGTCGCAAGGTCTCCGCAAATTGCGGTTCGAGTTCGCAGAGAGAAACAGCCGAGAAGCCTGCTCGCTCGAAGCCGATATCCAAACCGCCTGCACCGGAGAAAAGGCTGATGCACCGTGAGCCGTTGATTGAGGAAGGACTCATCGCAATACCTCCTCAAAGTCAGTGAGCCGATGTTCCCAAACAATCACCGCTCCCGCATTCTTCAGAGCGTGGAGGTTCTGTTCCACGAAGAATCCGGCGATGACAGCGACAACCACGACTTCACCCAATTGCTCGTTGCTCTTCCAATCGCGTGCCTTGTCGCAACACTCCTTAACTCGCTTGAAGGCGTCCAACTGAACGCCGACGGCTTTGGCCTCGATCAGAACAAGCTGTCCATCTCGCTTTCTTCGCACGATGACATCGGCTTTCTGGCTGGTTCCACCGCGAACCTTCCGCTCTTTGGAGTACTCGCCAAGATTGATGTCCGTACGCTGTTCAACTTGTCCACAAAACGTCGATTTGATGTAACCGAGCGAAATCAATTGCTGCTCGATGGCCGCCTCCTGCTGTGTCTTTCGCCAATTGCGGTATTCCGTTTGAGCGTTCTGGTCCGCGATCAACGAACAAGTCCACTTCTTGGCGTAGCTGTTCGCCAGCGTGCGACATTCGGCGGTCAACGTGTCTACGAGCCAGACAAATCGGCTTCTGTCGAGATGCTGGTTGACGAACTCCGCGATTCGAGGGGCAAGCCGTTCCAACTCCTCAAGCTTCGATCGCACGACAACTTTGTCTCGCTCAAAGGATTCGATCGTTGACAGTCCAAACAACTGGCCGAACTTCATTTGACTGATCGACGGAGCCAGGCAGTACCGCAGAATTCGGATGATGCGCGAGTCGGCAGTGATCGCTGCCGGAGAGATCTCAGTGAACGCTTTGGTTTCAGCCGACGCGATGTCGAATATCTCGCCATTCTGAAGCACGGCATTCTCATAAATTGCGTGCATGGAATTGACATAGGTCTTCATCTCATACTCTCGCGACCTCGCAATATCGCTGGGTGCGTCTGACATTGATTCCTCGATTTGTGATGAAACGGTTGACACGTTGCCCGCTGATTTTGATTCGACCAGTTTAGTCGCCCTGTACGAGATTTGCGCGGTGACGATCTCGCCGTCTGTATGTGCAATCCGAATGATCGCGAGCAAGTGTGTGGGTCTTTTTCCAGGCAGATCGTCTCGACATCGCGGGGCAGGCGCGCGTCCAATTTTCGCAAGGCGGGCGGTTCTTCATTCAGAATCTGCACGATCAGCATTTGGCGCTGCCCTCGGAACGGCAGTTCGCCAGTCAGCAGGCGGAACAGGATCACGCCCAGCGAGTACACATCGCTGCGACGGTCGGCGTGATGCGCCTCGCCGCGAGCTTGCTCCGGAGGCATGTACGCCGGGGTGCCGAGGATTGCGTCCTCGATCGTCATTGTGATTTCGCCGGCGTCGCGCTTGGCGAGGCCGAAGTCGGTGATGTACGGCTCGTAGTACCCCGATTCATCGGTGCGTTGATCCTTGACCCCATGAATGGGGTCACTACGAGCGGGGGTATGACGAACCAAAATGTTTTGCGGCTTGAGGTCGCGATGGACGACGCCCGCTTCGTGTGCGTGATGCAGGGCTTCGGCGATCGTCGCACATAGTTCGACGGATTCGCGGACTGTCAGCGGATGGGCTTGGACCCATTCGTCGAGAGTGGCTCCGTCAATGAAGTCGCTGGCGATGTAGATGCGGCCGTCCTCACGCCCGACTTCATGGACCGAGACAATGTTCGGATGCCGCACCTGCGCGGCGGCTCGCGCTTCGCGTAGAAACTTTTCGGCGTCCGCTTCGGTGAGATTTTCTTTCCGAGGAATTTTGATCGCGACGATGCGATCCAGTTTCGTGTCGCGGGCTTTCCAGACTTCACCGAACGCTCCTTGCCCCAAACGCTGCTGCAACTCGAAATGGCCCAGCATCCGACCAGAGCCCTCGTAAGTGGCCGTCTCAAGATCCTTCGCCAGATTGAAACAACTGCCGCATGACGGACACGACACATTGCCTGACGGATCGTCGTTGAGCAACTCAACCGGGTTATGGCAGTGCGGACAGCGAATTTGCATGATGGGCGTCACGCTACGAATTCACATTCGGTTAAGCAATCGCGAGCCACGACGTTAATTCTTACTCCAACGACCCCACCGAGCTTGTCTCGGTGGATTCGGGCTTTTGCACTACGGCGGTCATAATTTCAAGTGAAACACTACCGATGTAGTGCAAAAGCCCGAATCCACCGTGGCAAGC
>JAPLNX010000125.1 GCA_026400935.1 Planctomycetia bacterium
CGCATGCCGTCCTGAGCCACCGTCTCCAACGTCACGATCTGAGCGTGCAGCAGCGTGGCGATGGTGTCGGTCAGCAGTTCGTCCAGAAACGCCCCGTCGTCCGTGCGGAAGTCACTGAGCATGTGATAGTTCACGCCGACTTCGCCGCAGATCCACACGTAGGTGAAGTCCTTCTCGCACTGCCGAGCCACATGCCGAGCACTGCTGATCCCCTCAATGATGGCCCACATCCACAACGCCATCAAGATTTTGGGATCAGCCGCATCCCGTCCGACGCCTCCCTCGACCGCCCGAATCTTCTGATACAACGGCGCCAGATCGAGCGAATCGACATACGCCCACACGGCCCGCACCCGATGATCCTTCGGAACCAATTGCTCCAGCGACGCGTCCCGCCACTGAATCTGATCTCGCACTGCCCGCTTCACACGAGCTCGAACCGCAGAAACGTCATTAGTTAAGTTGGAACCATTCATGTCAGACTTATAGCGCCCAATTTTTTTGTTCTAGGTTGGTTGGCAAAAAATCACAGCCTCTTCGGGTTACTTTTGCAGGCTTCGCCGCCTTACTCCTTTTTCTTCAGCACCGACATCTCGATCGTCACCAACTCATTGCCGCGCCGCACCACCAGCCGCAATCGGTCCCCCGATTCGAGACGTCCGACGGCGTCCTGCATCACGCGGCAAGTTTGAATCAGCTCGTCGTTGATGAACAACACCAAGTCATCCGCCTTCAACCCCGCCTTCGCCGCCGGGCTTTCCGGCTGCACGAGGTCGATGAACGCCGGAGTCCGATCGACCACATCCGGAACCAGCAGGAATCCAAAGTCGAGCGGCTTGTAACGCCGCGGCTTTGACGCCGTCTCGTCCTCGTTGGGATCGCGCTTCGCCGTGAACTTTCCGCTGATGATTTGCTGAATCGACTCGCGGAGTTCCGTGATCGGGATCGCGTAATTGACCCACGTGTTCGATTTCGAATTCCGCAGCTCCTGGCCAATCATCCCCAGCAACCGCCCGTCGCGAGTCGTCAACACGCCCCCCGCCGCGCCCGAATTATTCGTCACCGCATCCACCACATAAACCGGCCCGGTATACGGACTCTCGAACGCGCCGCGCCGCGCCTCCAAATTCGTCCGCGAGGCAATGACTCCGTGAATGACCGAGACCGGCTCATCACCGGCCGCCACGTTGAACATGTTGCTGAATCCAAGCACTCGCGTCCCCATGCCGGCGGACGGCGTCTCATTCACGGCAAAGAACGGAAACTCCAGTCCGTCAGCCGCATTGAGCTTTAGGACCGCCAGCGCCAACTGCGGCTCGGCACCGAGCACCTTCGCGGTGAATCGCCGCCCATCCGCCAACACGACCCCCACGACGTCCGCGTCGAGCACATGACTCCACACCGTCGCGATGTGTCCTTGTGGTGAGACGAAAAATCCCGTGCCGTAAGCTGCCAAACTCGTCCGCCCCCCCGCCCCAAAAATCTTCACGATCTTCGGCTGCGTCACGCCAATCGTGTCGCGAACGGACTGAGCATGAACCGGCGACACCACGACGATCAGCGTCAGCAAAACGAAGATTCGCGCCACGCAACGGTCCCTCGTCAATAACACTACCCCCACCGAGCTTGTCTCGGTGGAAAAGGGCCTTTGCTCTACGTCGGACTTTGCAATCTGCGTAGTGCAAAAGCCCTTTAACCACCGAGACAAGCTCGGTGGGGTTTGTGTCACCTTGGAACGTGCCGCAAATAACCAACGACCAATCTTTCCGCAAAGCCGTTCCCAATTCCCACCCATCATTTGCCCGCCTCTTTCTTCATCGCCGCGAACTCGGCTCGTTCCACTCGCAACGTCGCGAATTCCTTCTCGCCGCTGCGGACCATCCACGTCTGCGGCAATCGCTTCCCGGCGAAATCGGCCAGCCCGGTAAACCTCACGACACACGCTTCGGCGTCTTCGTGAAGCCGCGTGTCAAAGCCGGTGAGCACTCCGCTGGATCGGCTGAAGTACCAGCGCGATTCCACAGCCGACAAACTGCAAACGAGCACATCGACCAACACGCCCCGCCCATCAAGCGGCTCGCTGCCAAAGTAATAGGAGTCGGTGAAAGCCGCCGGGCCTTTCGACAACAGCAATCGCAGATGATGCACGCCAATCAGGAACCCGCCGGTCCCAGGCGGCTCATCCGCGCCATCGGTGTCTTCCAATTGCTGAAAGAACGCCGCGTCTCGAATCTCTAACCCGATCCCTTTCGCGGAAACGGTCATCTCGAACGGATCGCCGGTCGTTGACTGGCCGTTCAAACGCCAAGTCCCCGTCGCCGACGCAAAATCACCGAGCGATTTGAGCGACGCCAGAACTCGTTCCTGCTCCAACTGATTGAACCGATAGTTCGCGAACCCCGCCTTCGCGACAAAGAGATCCTTCCATCGCTCCGGGATCACCACCTTTGCGTCCGCATGTGGATCAGCCTTCGGCATCTCCGGGAGTTCCGGCTTGTCCCCCGGTTTGCCATCCTTGCCCTTCGGCTTCGGACGCGGCTTTTTCGGCTTCGCATCGGGCAGCAATTCCGACTTCGTATGCAGGCCACGCAACCGAGCATGAATCTCGCGGCGTTCCCCGTCGTGCCGAAACACGATCGGCAACATCCAATCTTTCGGGTAAATGCCGAGAATGTTTTTGAACTGATTCACGCTCCGAATCGGCCGCCCCGCGAAGCTCACCAATTCATCTCCCGATCGCAGCCCGCGACGGAAAACATCCGACGTTTCCAAGATCCCGTTGACCGTCACGCTCCCATCATTCTGCGTGGTCACGGTCGCTCCGAGCGTCGCATGATCGACTACCCGGCCGGCCTTCAGTTGATCCAAGAAATACTTGATCTGATTGATCGAGATCGCATAGCCCGCTCCGGCATTCACGCGCCCCCGTTTTTCAAACGAGCCGCGTCCGTTGATGCCGATCAGCTCGCCGCTCGCGTGAAACAACGGGCCGCCCGAGTTCCCCGGATTGATCGATGTGTCGACCTGAATGCAGTCGGTGTATTCCAGCCACGTTCCCGCCGGCGGTTGATAGCGGTGCGTGCCGCTGACGATTCCATACGTCACGGTCGGCGCGAAATCGGTCGCCAGCAAAAATGGATTCCCCATCACGTAGGTCCAATCGCCGATCTCGACCTTGTCGCTGTCTCCCATCGTCGCCGGTGGAAAATCCTCGCGGCCCAGCAACTTGATCAACGCCACATCGCCGGTCGGATCGAGCCCCACCAGCACGGCGTCATAAAGCACGCCATCATTCAGGCCGCACTTCATAAACGGCCCCAGTCCATCCACGACGTGAAAGTTCGTCAGCGCGAACCCGTCCTTCGTAATGAGCACTCCCGACCCGCCCCCCGCTCCCCCTTTGGCGAACACGGCGACGACGGTGGGGGCCACTCGCTCGATGACCTCGACGCGCTTCAGCTCGGCCTCGCGAACGGCGGGCTCGGCGGCCAACAACTTGTCGGAGAGTACACCAGAGAAAAATACAGAGACCGCGACCAATGCGATCAACCACGATTCCAGAAACAGCGGCGATAATTTCACAGCGATCCTTTACTGCTGATGCCACTATGCGTTCGATGAATGCTGTTGCAGCCACGCCTCAAGGCTCTCGATCGCGTGCATGTCGGCAGCGTCGCCTGACAATTCTTCGAGTGCCTCGCGTGGCAATTCGCGAATGCGTGTTTGAATCTCGTCCGGCAACGTTCCGCACAATCGCGATAAGAACTTGATGACTCCGGCACACAATCCACGTGCTTCACCTTGTGCCTCAGCACGCGCAATGTAAAACCTCTCCACCGAAGTCACATAAGGCATGGTTTTCTCCTCTTCAAATTCAGTCAATTTCACCGTCAACAGTTCTTACAATTCACTTCGCAATTGCATCATGCGGTCGATCCACCGAAAGACCAATCGCAACTCGTCGGCATCGTAGCCGAGTTCATACAGCCTTCGCACCATGTTCCATTTGACTTCCGCTCGGCGTTCCGGATTACTTCACCAACTTCGCATCGGCCAAATCGAGATGATCGGAGATATCCAAGTTCCCTCCGAAATCGACGAGCACATCCAACGACACGACGCCCACCACATCCAAGTCGAGCGAGCGCGGCGAGTCCTTCCCCTTCACGTCCGCTTCGAACAGCGTCTTGCCGTCTCCCTGAATGACCAGCCGGCAATCGGCGTAGCCGTTCGACGCAACCAAGTGATCGATCCCGACCACCGCCTGCAATCGGCGATACTCCCCCCCCAACCGGTACTTCAACTGCGTCTTCGAATGCACGCACAAGCCGCGCGCATAAATCTTGTTCCCCAAACGCAACGGGCCGCCGTCCATGTTGGTGTCGCGGCGATACTCCCACGTCGTGTCGAAGTACGGCGTGTACTTCACTTCGCGCGGTTCCATTTGCGACAGATACCGCAGCTTCCCCTGACTCAAATCAATCGACTTCACGTGCTCCACCGGCACCGGCACTTCCACTTTCGAAACCAGCCGCGCCGTGAGCGTTTCACCCGATCCAGAAACGCCAGCCGCCATCACGACATCGCCGTTCCCCAATTCCACTCGAACGACCGGTGCCTTCGACGCCCCTTGCCGAGGTGCAAACAACAGCCCGAAGACTTTCTCGCGTTTGATCGAAACCTCCTCGCCGTCGATCAAAAACTTCACCGACTTTTCCGTCAGTTCCACAAACACGCCGTCCAGAAAATCGAGCACCTCTTCCTTGCGGATCACCAACAAGTCCGACTTCCGCTCCTTCTCCGTCAGCTTGTTCCATTGATCGTCCACCGCAGTCAGCCGATCCGCGAACCGAATCCCCGCCACATCCAACTGCGGCAACGAAACCAGAGCCAACACCGGAGAAGTCAGCTCGACCTTCTTGCCCGCCACTTTGATCTGCGATCCGCTCAGCAACGAACCATCCCACAGCGAAACGCCCACTGCCGGCTTCTCAAACTTCGCCGCCCCGTCCCGACGAAATCGAATCTCCAAAACTTCACCCAGCGGCACGGCGACATCTTGCCCCGCCTGCGACAGACTGACCGAACTCTCTGTCAGCCCCCGCCATTCCCCGGATCGAGGCTCCCCTTGCAAAGTCGTCACTTCGACTTGAGGCGGAGCCAGAAGAGCGGCCAACAGGCATGTTGTTAGAAGTGATGTCATTATTTTGGGCTTACTTTGTGGGCTTTCAGAAACGAGCGAGAGAACAACTTACTCGGTTGCGTCTTCAAGTTTCCGTTTGAACTTTTGCAGTAACCAATCGAGTACCGCTTCTTGGTCACGAATCGTGGCTCGCCTGATCTGTGCCAGCAAATGAATTCGATCCGGTTTGGGTAGCGAGGTATTCTGCAATCCTTCATTGCAGTTTGTGCAGACCGCTCGCAAATCTCGCGGTGTGTCCTTTCCACCTTTTGTCTTGTCGAGGATATGCCCCATCGTCAACCGAACGGTTCGATTTCCCCCGAATGGATCGGGATCACCAGCGGCAACGCCACACATCTGGCACGTGTAACCGTTTCGCTCCAGAACCCAAGCTCGCGTTTCCTTGGAGATGGATCGCGTAAAGGCCGGGACACGCGCGATCGTTTCCATGAGGTACTGATTTGGTTTCAAATCCGCGCGGTCTTTGTGTGAGAGGATTTGATATCCGTCTTCGTTGCGAAGCTCACGCACTCGTCGAGCCCATTCAACGGCTCCGCCACTCGCCGCCTGAATGTCCCGCGACACGACGACCTTCCCGATGTTCTTCAGGAAGTACTCAAGAATTAACTGTTTTGATCCGGGTTTTCGTCCCATGACGCGATCGCTCCTTGCTCATCTTGGCATAGGTCGGATTCAACTCGACGAGAATCGAATGCCGTCCCAATTCTTTCGCGGCAACACTGGTTGTCCCAGAGCCGCCAAACGGATCGAGCACGGTATCGCCTTCGCGTGAGCCCAACAAAATGCACCGTCTTGCTAACTCTCTTGGAAACGCTGCGGGGTGTCCGTTGCCGCTCGTATCCGGACCCAAGATCCAATAGTTGCGAAGATTCGCGCCACTTGGCTCCCGCACACCATTGGGGTCGTAGAAGTAAGTCGGAGATTTCGAAAACAGAAACACCTCTTCGGTCGCGTTCGTCGGTCGATTCTTCACGCTTTCGGGCATTGCCGTTTTTTTGATCCACGTGATCCGAGATCGCAAGATCCATCCATCGGACTGTAAGCCGAATGCGACTCGCCACGGCAATCCCATCAGATCCCGGTCTTTGAGTCCCCAGCAATCGGGGACTTTGCAGTTTCGTTTTTGCACGAGCTTCTTCGTATTCCCCACCACGGCGTTCGGCCCGCAATTTCCCGTCCCGCCATTTCGGGCATAACCATCGCCGACATTCAGCCAAACGGTTCCGTCTTTCCGCAGGACTCGGCGAACCTCTCGAAAGATCGCCACGAGATTTTCCACATAAAGCTCAGGCGAAGCCTCTGCTCCGATCTGGCCCGGATGGTTGTAGTCCCTCAAGCCCCAATAAGGGGGCGAGGTCACGCAGCACTGAATCGTTTCCGCTGGGAGCGTGGGCAGGATTTCGAGGCTATCGCCAATCAAGATTTGCGAATCACCGACTGTCTCTGGTTGCGCATTCTGAGCGTCAAACAGGTCCGCAAATAACGTCCGCTCCTTCATTGTCCCGCCCTTGGCTAGCTGCCCCGCAATTCGCATCGCAGTCCGTTTTTATCTTTTGAATATCCGAGCGGGATCGTATTGCGAATCGAGCGGCGGGTCGATCATCCAGGTATTGTGCGGCAACGCGATCACTCTTTCCCCGCCGGGCGGTTGGCCAGCTTTTTGAAATACTGCTCGATCGCTTCGCGGTAGTGCGAAGGAAAATTGCGGTTGATGACGTTCTTCGCTTCGGTCGCTCGCTTGGGCGGGAGCGTGCCCCAGCCAGCTTTGTTGCCGATGTCCTTCTTATCCACTTCGCCGGGGGCCTTCGCTCCCTTCACCGAGCTATCGTTGGCGGGACCGCCGGATTCGTTTTGGTTGCCACCTTGTCCGCCGCCCCCTCCGCCGCTGCTTTGCTGTTGCTCGATCTTTTTGATGATCTCGTCGAGCGATTCGATGATCTCCTCTTCGACCTTCTGCGTCTTCTCACCGCCGCGGCCGAGTTGCAATCGTCGTTCGACGTCCGCCATCTTCTTGGCCACTTCACCGAGCGACGCTTCACGCAGTTGTTCGAGGTCATGCCGCATCAGCGTCGCGACCGCCGTGTAGCGAGCGGGGACGTTCTGCGTGTTGTTCAACAACTGGCCGAGCGACTTGAGCGCGTCGGACTTCTTCAGCAGTTGATGCTCGCAGATCGCTCGCTGAAAGAAATAACTGGCCGGATCGACGACTTGTTTCGGATCGACGGCGACCAAGACTTCGAGTCCCTCTTCATACAACGAACGCTGAGCCAGAAAGCGGCCGACGTGCAACCGCAAATGCTGCCGAGCAAACTCGCACATCGAATCGGTCAGCGGGATCACATCGTTCGGCCACGCGGCGATCGGAGTCGCCTCGCGACAGGCATCGACAATTTTCCGAGCGTCAGCATCAGCGAGTGCGAGACTGCGGATCACTCGCTCAAAGATCTCTTCGGCCGGAACGCTCATCTCGCCGAACGCCCATTCTTGGGCAATCCGTTCGACGATCGACTTGTCGGTCACACCGCGCTCGGCCACCCACTGCGTCAACTTGGTCCGCACATCAGCCGCAGCCGGCGGCGCGAACACATTGTCCGCGGCATTCGTCATACGCTCGCCTGCAAACAGCCCACACATCAACATCGTCGCAGCCAATGACCAATGACCAACGACCAATAACCAACGACCAATCCTCCGGTCTTTCATTTGTTTTTCCCCTTCACGAGATCCGAAGTCGCTTGCTGAATCCGCGATTGCCGTCCCGACAGATCGTGCAGTTGTTGCACGACCTCCGGCTTGAGAGCTTGTTCGCCGTCAAACGATCGGCCCAATTGTTTCGTGCGGCGGTTCACTCGGTATTGCAGCGACCGCAGCATCTTCAGTTCGCCCAGTTGATCGACCAGCGGCTTTTCGTTTCCGTCTTGTTGTTGCTGCTGTTGTTGCTGTTGCTTCTTCTTCGCGTCGTCCGCCTTTTCCATTTCTTTCTGCAACGCTTCAACCAGCTCTTCCAGCGCCTCGATCACGTCCTTTTCGACCGCCTGCGTCAAGTCGCCGACTTGCGCCTCGCGCAACCAGCCGACCAACGTTCGCACGTCGTTGCGGATGCCGCTGACCGCTTCAGGGAACGCGATCGACGAGCCCTCTTCTTTCAACAGGATCAATGCCTTCTCCGCTTCGATCGCAATCTCGTTTTCGTCTTGAGCGAGTTTGACCGCGCGGGCCTGTGCCGAACTCTTCTCCGCGTCGCCCGCCTTCGAGAGCCGCATCGTGTCGTGATAAATCATGAGCTGCATTGCCAGCATCTTCTTGAAGCGGGCTTCCAAGGCGGCGAGCATCAACTTTTGCTCTTCTTCGCGGAGTTGTCGCAGAATCTCTTCGATCTTGTCCTTCGCTTCGATCAGTTTGCGAATCGCGTCGTCTTGTTCTTTCGACGCATCCTCACGCTTCTTTTCCTTCAGCTCCTCCAGCGCCCGCTTCATCGCCTCGCGCGATTGTTCCAACTCCTTGCGACCGGGCGTCTGTTGTTTCTTCGGGTCAGTTTGCTTTGGGTCTTGCTTCGGATCGCCTTCCGGTTGCTCCCCTTCCTTCGGCGGTTGATCCTCTTCAGGCGGCATCGGCGAACTGTCTTGCGAGCCCTCTTTCGGCTTCCCTTTGTCGCCAGGCATCGGCTTGTCACTGGGCATCGGCGGTTTCGAGCCGTCCTTCGGCTTGTCCCCCTTTGACTTCTCGCCGTTCTTGTCATCGGTTTTCTTTTTGTCTTTGTCGTCGGACTTGTCATCCTCGTCGGGTTTCTTTTCCTCCGGCGGCTTCTTCGCGTCGTCCTTCTTGCCGTCAGCGTCCTTGTCGTCCGGCTTCTTGCCGTCAGCGTCCGGCTTGTCCCCTTTGGACTTGTCTGCTGATTTCGACGGCGACTTCGGATTCGGCAACTCGCCGTTCCTTTCGGCGTCTTGCCGTTCGACTCTTTTCTGGAGGTTGTCCGTCTGCTTTTCGAGTTCGGCCTGCTTGTCGGCGAGCTTCTTCGCATCGTCGCCGCGTTCGGTTCCGGCTCGAATGTCTTTCTCTTTGCCGAGCAGTTTGTTGATGTCCTTGACCAACTCTTGCAGCCGCAGCTTTTCCTTTTCGATTTCGCTGCGACGATCTTCCGACTGCAACAGTTCCAGCACGAGCTTGAGTTGTTCGAGCAACTCTTCTTGCCGCTCGATCGCTTCACCCAGTTGCGGCTGTTCTTTGTTGAGCAGCGACAAGATGAGACTCATCTGATCGTCGATGCGAGTCTCCTGCGA
This sequence comes from Planctomycetia bacterium, assembly GCA_026400935.1. Taxonomy (GTDB): domain Bacteria; phylum Planctomycetota; class Planctomycetia; order Planctomycetales; family Planctomycetaceae; genus SXKJ01. The sequence continues at coordinate 9,484 of JAPLNX010000125.1, forward strand.
TTTGCCGAGTGCTCGGAAGAGCAAGTCCGCTCGTTCGGGATCTTGCTTGCGGAGGATCTCCGCCATTTGTTGCAGCGTGAGATTGAACCGTTTGAAACGCGCGCGGATCGCGTCTTGATCGTTCGCCAGATTCGGCTTGCTCGCCGCAGGTGCGGCGTTCGGCGGCGCGGCATCCTGCGTCAACGCAATTGCCGGCAGCAACATAGCCAGCAGGAGGGCGATTGAAAATTGGAAATTGGAAATTGGAAATTTGAGATTCGAGATTTCAAATTTGCGATTTGAAGTCTGAGATCTGAAATCTGAGATTTGTGATTTGCGATTTGTGATTTCTGATTTGCCTTCATTCATCCTGTAGCCCTTTCAGCTCTTGGATGCGGCGTTTCTTTCGTTCGGACTTGGTCCGTTCTTCGAGTTGCTGCTGTTGATCGATGATCGACTTGAGCAACTCGACCGCTTCCTGAAATGTTTCCAGCCGCTGCATTTCCTTCAGGATCGCGTCCATTTGATCGAGCATTGTGCCGACACGGACGATTGTCTCGTCCAGTCCCGGCAGCGGATTGCGACCGTCATCCAGCAAAACTTTCAACGCACCGAGCGCTTCGTCAACGCCAGGGTAGTCCCCCGCGTTGATCGCGTGGAGAGGTCTTACGATCTTCTCATCAATTCGTTCCAACATTTGCGGAGTGTGAACGGCGTTGTTGATCAGCTCCTCGCGGATGTCGCGGAACGACTCTTCAACCGACGTCGTCTCCGTCGCGTTCTTGCGAATGCCGTGCAGCGATCGAATCACGCTGGCGGTGACGGCGGTCAGCAACTCGGCCGGTTTCGTCTTTTCCTCCGCCGGTTTCTTCGCCACCTCGTCCGCTTTCGAGCGATGCAGGATCAGGTCGGTGCGGACCTGTTTGACCTCGGTAATGATCTGTTCGAACCGCCGCCGCAAGTTGAGTTCGCGCTGATACAGCACCGACAGCAGCTCTTCGTTGCTGACGACCTTGAACGTGAATTTCTGCCCGCGAGAAATGTGCGGCCCGGTGAGCGAATCCGCGTCCTCGGCCACAACCGTGAGCGTCAGCTTCTGGCCCACGTTGAGATCCATCTTGAGGACTTCAAAGCGTTCCGTCGGATCGTTGTCGCTCGATTGCAGCCGAAACTCGCGCGGTTCCGACTGAGCAGTTTGCGGCTCGGCAGGAGCCTCGCCCTCCCCCTTCTTGGATTGCGGCGAACGGGACAAAGGTCGCGCCTCCCACGGTTCTTTGTCATCCAACTGAAACTCGAACCGCACATTGCGAATGCCGTAATCGTCGGTGATCAACGCGGCAACGGGGATCTCCGCTTTGCGAGTGATCGATGTGCCGATCCCTTTGAGTTCCGCTTGAACGCTCGGTGCCGTGTCAGCCACTCCGTGAATCGTGATGCGAGCGGGTTCGGCTCCGACGATGTCGTCGGTGTCTTCCAGAAAGATTCGCAACGCGACATCCGGCGGCATGACGAACGGCTTGCCGAGCGATGTGCTCATCGTTTCAAAGCGGTGACGCGATGCCGACGTCCCCAATTCCGTCAGCACAAAGGGAACCGCGATCTCTCGGCGTTCGGCATCGAAGAACTTCGCAGCTTGCTCAACGGGAACTCGTTCGACGGTGTCGGCCTGACCGTCGGCAGACCGCGTGACGAGCGAGGCTTCCGTCGGCGACAGCGTCAACTCGTGCGCTCCGAATTGCAGACGCGCTCGCACGAGCGGCTTATTCGATTTCGCGCGCAGCAGAAAGTCGGTCTCGATCGGCAGCGACATCTGCGTCCCCTGCGCGCTGATCGGCTCGCGAACCGGTTTGCCCGTTTCGTCGTCGAGCTTTTGCTTGCGTGTGTGTTCCGGATACAGGCACTCGGCGACCAGCGAATCAACGCGCGGCGGTTCGACGACCCGCACACGATACGCCTCGCGGTTCGTGTAGTCCCCCGCCGTGACCCAGAAGTCGGCGTCTTCCAGCAAGTCATCGATCGAATGCTTGAACCGCCGCTCGCCCGCCGCGAAACAGGTCGCTCGTCCGTACCCGCGACCGTTCGACAGGCGATAAGTCAGCTCCACTCGATCCGGGATCTTCTTGCCCGGCGGGACGTCGAACAGCAACGCCAGATCGCTCCCGCGCGGATGCTTGTACTCGCCAGCAGCATTGAATTGCTTCACGCGGTCACCCGGTTCGGCGAGCACCGTCGCCACAAGACCGAATTCACGAGTCCAATATTCGTCTTTCAGCTCGATGTATCCAGCTCGCCATCGACCGAATGCTTCGGGGCTCAAGGCTGCAAACGCGATCAGCGATACGAACAACAGACTCGCCGACGAGATCGCTCGACGCAACGGTTTCCGATCAAAGACCGAACCGAGATCAAGATTCTTCAGTGCGGCAGTCGCGTCAAACACAGTCTGTTGCAACATGGCTGACGTTAACGCGGTTCGAGATTCAGGTTGCTCGCTCAGCTCAATCGCAGTCACCAGCCGGTCACCCAATTCCGGAAAGCGTTTCTCTAAAAGCAGGGCCAACGACTTCGCTCGAAAGCTGCGGAACACTCGAAACACAACCAGCAACAACACGACCGCCGCCAATGCACTGAGCACAATTAAGTCCATGCCGACTCGCAGCCACCTGGGCGGTTCCAAATGCCTTAACGAAAACACGGCATAATCGAATCCGAGGCTCACCCAAAAGAACAACCCGACCACAACAACCGAGAGGGCGAGTCCTTCCCACATCACGTACTTCCGAATGCGGACTTTCAGTCCGTTCAAACACGCTTCGACTTCGGGCGGGAGTGCGATGTGATCAAACATGAGAGCCTTACCCAGCAGCTTCAGAGTGGAATCCAGTGGCAAACAATATGGCCCGCAAGAAAACTCCGATAGTCGCCACGGTAGTCCCGTGCTTTCAGAATCTCACGCCAGTACCTGCCAATGCACCACCATTGCCATCGAAGTCGATGAATGCACCAAGTCGGAGATACCAGTGATTCATCGGCGGAGAAATGATGAATTCCGCTAAGTAATCCGGGTTCTGGAAATCCTCGCTTTTGAATTTTTCCGTGTTAAATTCAAAACTATGCCGCACGGCCAACATCGGAAACACATCCGCTTCCACACCCACCGTCAACTGAAAGCCGTTGCCTCGTTCGTGATCGCTAAATCGATTACCGAGACCATCCAGTTTTAGATACGCATCTGAGTGTTGGTATCCGGTTCCGAGCCAGGGTCGCACTCCTCCCCAACCTTGAAAGAAAAGATTTGTTCCAACCGAGTACTGATAAATGTCTCCGTCCAGGCTAAAGCCGCCATCGTTTCCTTCAATCCATAGCCCTCGAAATCGGCCGTAGGCATCCAAGCCTAACGTCGAACTGGGATCACCCATGAGCGGGATATTCAGATTCGACTGAACGCCGTTGATAAAGCTGTCGAAGCGATTGATTTCCGAGTCATCGGGCCGAAAGTAAACAAACTCGGTATCGAAATGCGGTGTTCCCAAGAGACCTTGCGCGACCACTGGCGTCGCCGTGCAAAAACCGATCGCACACCAAGACAACAGGATCGCCAGGCTAAACCGAGTCATTGGTTTGTCCTTGAAAACGGAAAGGCAAAGAGTCGCGAGAATTCGCAATTCGGGTGGGACGCGTCCAATCACGGATGACTGGCCGCTGAAAACAGATACAGGCAGAAGTTGGAAGGGAACGGCTTCTAAGAAAAGTCTCACGTTCGAGTCAATAGGCCAATATTCAGGCCCGCAATTACTTGATCTCGCGAATCCGAAGTTTGCGAAATTCCATCGCGGCACCTTCGGCTTGTAAGCCAATAAATCCTTCTTTCGGTTGCAATCCCGTCCCCGCCCAAGCGAGCTGTCCATTGCACCAAAACTTGGCTTTGTCACCAACCACGAGCACTCGCCATTCATTCCATTCTCCTGCAGTCTTTTGCAGTTTTGGAACTGGCATCGCTCCCGTGATTTTTCCGCCGATAAATGCTCCTTCGCTTCCTTTTGCCAAATTGAGTTGATTGGCTCCTACCTTTTCGCCGCTACGAATAAAGAAACCGCTGTTGTATTTGTCTTTGAGTGCTCTCCACTCAAACTTCATTTCAAAATCACCATAAGCGGTCGCACTGCCGAGATTTGGTTTACCGCCTCCAGACAACTTGATGACGCCATCCTCGACCTTCCAATTTTCGGGCAGTTCTTTCGGTGGCGATTCCATCCCTTCAAACCGCCAGCCGGTGAAGTCTTTGCCATTGAACATCGATACGAATCCCGCCTCTTTGTCGGTCTGACTCAGTGCATTGAGACTCTCGGCTTCGTCCGCCAGGGTGACTGGCAGCGAGCCCAACCACGTGATGGCAAGTAGCGTTCGTAACACCGAACTTCGGATGACCAGCAAAAACATGATCAACTCCTCTTTGGAATTCACTTCCGTTCTTGACCCCCGTTGAGTTGAAACTTCTCCAACAAACAAATTGTGTGGGGTCACGGTGACAACTGCAAAACTACGGACTCCCTAGCCGATGGACGGTGTTGTGAATCGTCCCCTGTACCGCATCTCCGGTTGCGGACTTCAGCGTGAATTTGATTTCCATGCACCATGTCGGTTCGATCTTCGGCAGTTCGATCGACACTGTTTTTCCATCTTCACTCAGAGTGACCTTCGTGATTTCGAGAGACCGTTCGTCGTGATGTTGGGAGCCGTAATTCGCGGTTCGTTTCAAGCTCCAGGTTTTTACCCCAAAGTTTGCAATCTGTGCGGCAGCGCCTCGGTCCAACGGCGACGTAAATGTCAGCGACAGTCCACGTGTCGTCACACGCAGTCCGACAGGAACGTGCATCGGGCGGCCAGTTGCTCGAATGCGATAAAAACCGCCGGGCTGAATTGCGTTGCCGGCCCACGCGAACATCCCGCATAAATAGAGTTGTCCGTCTGTTGGATGAAATCGCCCACGCATCGTACCTGTCGGAAATGTGGGAAGCGGTAGTTCGATCATGCCTCCTTGCTTCACACCCTCGACCTCTTCATGCGGAACCAGAAAGACTTTGCCGTAACCATAAGAAAGATTTAGCAACGAGCCCTTCAACGGCCCCCAACGATCGCTCGTCACCCACAGTAACTCCGCAGGTGACCGATCGAACGCATTCGTAATCCAACACAGCGGCGGCTCCATCGCGGCATCAGAAGAGTCAGTGACGTCGTGATAACCAAATAGGTTGCCGTAAAACCGTGGCTTCTCACCAGCCTTTGCTGGAGTCACCCAATTGATGCGGTTCTTCGGGTTCCAGTGCCCTTCTTGATCGGTCACCACGAATGAGCCGTCTGGATTGAGGCACACTCCGTTCGCCGCTCGAAAACCGTTCGCGAGGATGTCAGTTTTCGATCCATCGGGGCTCACTCGCAGCAGTGTGCCGTGATGCGGAACAACGGCCGTCAACGCGTGCCGAGCGGACTTCGCGTAATAGAAATTGCCAGCCGCATCCACTTGCAGCCCCATCGCGAACTCATGGAAGTGCTCCGTCACTTGATGGTCGCTGTTGAGGCACTCATAGAAATCGGTCTCTCCGTCACCGTTGAAATCTCGCAAGATCACAAGTTGATCGCGACACGTCACATGAACTTGCCCCTTAACGATCTTAATACCCAACGGCTGAAACAATCCTGATGCGATTCGCTGCCATTTGAGCTGCTGTGTCTTGCTCACGTCTGAGCCGACAACAGAAACGGAACCGGTAGCTGAGTTCTCAAACGACACCAACCAAACGTCTCCGTCCCACGAACAAACTGCCCCACGATTCCCTTCAGGATAGAAGTCAAACCCCGTCAGTCGCATCTGACACAACCACGGGTTGCTGACCGGCGGGTTGAGCACATCGACGGCGAACGACCCGCTGTCTGCTCCGAGCACAACGCTCGACGCCAACACTTCCGGCCAACGCCGCGGACCGCCGTGAGTCAACAAGGCAAGGTCCACCGCCGGTGATTCCGTGAGCATGACAAGATCGTCTGCCTCAACAATCTTTGGAGACAAGACTCGTGTGGAAAGCGTGAATTTCAACGGCTCTTCGCCAGCAGGCAACTTCAGCAACAACGAACCGTTGTCGCCGTGCAGCCACTCCGCGCCGACGACGTTCGGCGTAAGCCCCGCAGCGATCGTTGTTGGTGCGTGCTGTTCGACTGAGTCGGATCGCTGTGCCACGTGACCATGATTAGTCGAGTCGGTAACGACATCACCCTCGGTCTTATCGAATTGCCAGTGAGCAACAAGCGATTGTTGACCAAGCAGTTTCTCCGATACGGCAGGCAATTCCGCGGAAACATCGCGTTGAAAGAACCTCAGTTCCGACAGATCGCCGTCAAAGTACGATTGCTTTTCGGGAAAATTCGTGGCGGCGAAACCAATGCGGACCACGTGCCCTTTGGATTTCTCGTTCGGCTTAAGCGTTCCTTGGCCGTCGAGCTTTCCATCAACAAACAATTGGACGCGGGCTGACTTCTGTGCCCAAGTCAACGCCACATCGTGCCATTTGCCGTCCGCAACATCCGACTTCGATTTCACCGCACCGACCCAACCAATGTCGAAACACAACTTGCCGTCGCGCACGAACAACGCCTTCCCGTCGGGAACCCAAACGTCACCAGACTTCGTTTGGCAGAAAAGCGAACCGCCACGTTTGGTCCGCATTCGCGCAACAATCGAGTAATCCTGGCTGGTCAAATCGAAGTCTTCAGGCTTCGCGACGCCCAATGATGTCCGGCCATCAAACGCGATTCCCGCTTTGCTTGCTGCGGGCGACGTCACCAGCATTGCCACACTTCCCGATGATTTGTTGGCCCCGTCGATCCCAACTGTCTCGACTCTCGATTCGACGGTGGGCGACGTTGCCACCAGCATCGTCAGTGCGCGCGGACGAGGCCCCACCTGAAATGTCCGCGTGAAGATCGGAGACGCTTTCATCGCATTGACTCCGGGCATCTCCAAAACGTCCGTCGCACCGACTGAGTACGACATCACAACCTGTTCACCGAATTGATACAGGCCGCGATACTGGCCCCAAGATCGAGGCAGCGGCCCATATCGCCGACCATCGCGTCCGAGCACTCGCACTTCATCGAACTTGCCGGTCTCAGGATTCGCCCAACCGGGGCCACTTGGATTCGCGATCTGCACGGCCCCTGCAAGCTGTGGATGAGCACCATGCCGTCCGTCGAAATTGATTCCCTGCCAGTTGATAAAATTCGGCTCCCCCTCGCGAGGAGTTGCGCTCCATGCCGCCGACATCCGCAGGGTGTCGTGTTCGAACACGCTCCAGTGCTTTCCGCGTGAGACACCGCCAGGACCAGAATCGAGACGCACGGCGACCCCTTTGTAAGCAAAGTTGGGGAGGGCAATGTCGCCCCTTTTTCCGTCCTCAATGATGAAGCGGCCGGAAAACTTCGGTTCTGTTGCCTCATACGTTGCAATCATGAACGGGCCGTAGTTCATCGCCGACCACGCTTCGATGTTCGACGGCGCGGGGCCGCGCGTATTCCCCTTCGGCAAACCCGCGAGATAGCGGTCATCAATACTCACGAATTGCGAGGTGTTGTGCGGCTTGAGGTACGTCTCTCGGACGTAATGAATCACGTCGTACTTTTGCTGCGGTACCATCCACGTCTGCGGAGCCATCAGGCCGAAGCCGTGGGTCAGTGTTTGATACATGCGAAGCGGATCGCTGCCGTTTTTGAATTTCCCTTCGGCGAACTTCAACGATGTCGGCAACGAACCCGGTTGCTCTTTCGTTCCATGGCAGTTGATACAGAGCCGGCTGTAAATCGCCTCGCCTCGTTTGAATGCTTTCGCCGCCACGTCAGGCCGAGCGAACTCCGCAATCATCCCGGCATGATCAACCTGCTTTTCGTATTCCGGAATCTGCATCACCAACAACGACGCCGACGGTTGCAGTTCCTGCGCTCGTTTGGCCCCACCGCCGGCAATCTCGATTAGATACCGCGCTAAGTCCAGAAATTGCTGACGGCTCGCGAGTTGATTCGCCTGGCCCGGCGGCATGATCGACGTCTTGCTGATGACCTGCTCGTCGATCTCTGCCTTCTTCAGCGTGACCAATTTCCCTTCCGACGTCTCACGCAACACGACCTTGTCCGCAGAATCCTCGATCAACAATCCGATGATCGACTTACCGGAAACCGTCTGCACCGTGACCGGCTCGAACCCTTTGCGAATGACCTTAGACGGTTCGAGCACAGATTCAATGAGATGCTCCGCACGCACCTCTTTGTCGAGCTTCGTCAAATCCGGCCCCAGCGATTGCACGTTCGTCGCCGTCTGCCCGACGGAATGACACTTCGCACACGCAAAGTATGGCTGATGAAACAAGATCGCCCCGCGCTGCGGATCGCCCTCCATCCGAGCGGCCTTCGCCAACGAGACCGCCCCTTCCAAGACGAGTTGTTCCTGCAACGTCTGAGCCGCCACCAAACAAGGAAAGCCCATCAACACATTCAGCGCAAACAACAATCGCAAACTCAGCATCGTGGTTTCCAATTTGAGAGAGACCGTCGTTAAGACCGGCCTGCATGAGTCTCATCAACATCAACAGACATTCGCAAAACGCCGATTGATTGACAACCGTCGCACGCTTCCAGGAATCGGCCACGGCTTTGATCTCCGCCTCCGTGGCTTTTCCCTCGGCCAGCAGTTTGAGCTTCGCTTCGTACTGCGTTCTCAGACCGATGGCGAGGTTCCCGGCCGCGTTGTAGTCCTCTTCAATCTGTTTGAATCCCGGCTTGGTCGCGTTCAGTCGCTGACGGTAATCAATCCGAGCGGCGGTCATTTCCTCGAAGGCCCGTTGCAGCTCGGCCGCGTTGGAGCGATCGCGAAAGTACACGGCTTCCAACTCGTGAACGCGCCCCTCGGCGGCGGTGACTCGCTTGGCGAACGGTTCGAGTTGCTCGCGCAGTTGTGCGGGCGACGGGAGCGGATCGGGCTTCAGCGACCTGGTCTGCGTATCCACTTCGTCAGCCGACTTGCTTTCCGCATTCTCGGCAGCCGCACTCTCGTCCCATCGAGCCGCCTCAATGCCCGCCGCTTTCAGGGCCGAGTTGATCGCGATTCGCAGTTCAGATTCTTTCTGCGTCTGCCGAGCTTCTCGCTGACAGCGTTGCGAGGGATCACGAACGATCGCCATCACGATCACGTTCCCTTGGCCCGCCTCGCGGATGTTGACCGTCACTCCCTTCATCGCATTCAAGCTTTGGATGAGCTTGCTGTAGCCCGGATTTTTTCCGAGTCCCGGCAAGACCTGCGAGCCGCCATAGAGATCAACGACGATGTCATCCGCTTCCGGTGTCACACTGACGTATTCTGGCGGTTCAAGGGGCGACGTCTTGCTGCTCGCTCCGTCGTTCAACGATCGCGCCTTCTCGTAAGCGGCTTCGATCTCCAAGACCTCGGCCTTCGATACGGAGTCGGTGGATTGGAGTCTTCGTACCAATTCCAAAAGACCTTGAAGTAGTTCCACATGCTGCGCGTGAGCCTCCGGCGGTTCGGCCTGCGCGAGTTCATTCAATGCCCGCAAGACAGCGTCCGGTTTCGCTTTTCCAGTCCGCAGGTCATCCCACAACAGGCCAAATCGCTCGCGGAGGATCGCAACCGCTGCCGGTGTTGCCGTCTTCGCTGCCTTCTTGGTGTTGCCGACAGACGAGTTTGGAAGTTTCGTTGACGCAGGTGCTGTCGCGTCCCATCGCAACGCATCCCCTTCGATCAATTCACCCGCGCGGCGGTTGATGATCTTTTCGCGGAGTTCCTTGCGCTGGCCGATCTGGCGTTCGAGGCGGCTGAGGCGGGATTGCAGTTCCTTCACCTGGAGTTCTTCCCATTGCAGCTTCAGGTCGAACGCGGTGCTCAGCAGGTTTTTGAGTTTGCGTTGATGCTCGGCAATCAGCTGCTTGTTCCGCGCGGCCTGCCCGTTGGATTGGAGCTGCCGAATCGTCGCTGCTTCAGATGCTGCGGCGGACTCTTGAGCGGCAAGCTGCTCGACCAACTGCTTCGCGGCGGGGGTGTCGGGGACAACGGTACTCGTCGCACGAGTCACCGTGACGAGAATCGTGCGATGTTCCCGATTCTGATCGAACCACAACAGCAAGGACGTGGAGCCGACTCCTTTGCCGATCACGATCAGTTCCTTCTCGGACACTTGTTTGAAATCAATGATGTCCGTTCCGGCAATCGAAATCCGAGTGATCGCGTCCCGTGTGGTCAACGCCTTGACGTGTCCCTGAGCGATCTCCAATCGCTCAGTCGGTTCGTGAACTTTCTCAATGGCGTTCGGCTGGGCACCCATCGTTTCGGGCATGCCATATCGCTTCGCGGGGAAGGTTGTTGAAAACGTCAACGACGTGCGGGTCCATTCCTGAGTCGAATCGTCCGATTGGACCTCAGAGGTGACACCATCCTTGGTCACCTTCTTCTTGGATGGCCATTTTTCCGAGATGATGACGCGCATCGAATTGAGATCCGCCAGAGGTTGGAGAGAGATCTTGTGACGGTCCTCCTCATCCTCTCCAAACTCCCCTTCAAATCGTTGGCGAGCAGAAGACCATTTCACGGAAAATCTGGTCGGTTCGATGACCCAGGGTTGGTCAATGAGGAAATCCGTCGCTCCATTTTGAACTCGCCGAATCTCCATTTCTGGAATCGGCGCGGCTTTGATCTCAGGCGACACAAATTTCACACTCCAAGTGCCCGTGATGTCCGGCATCTTGGAGTCGGCGACCGGCTCGGCGGACGTTGGCTTTGGCGATTCAACGGGGGCATCCGTCGGCTTGTCTGTCTTGGCTTCCGGCTTCTGATTCTCGCGTGCCGCGAGTTTGAATGCCTTACCAATTTCCTCCAGCACGAGCGGCGGAGCTTCGATCTTCAGCCGCTTGCCCTCTTCGTAATCAAGCACCTTGGCTCCGCGCGGCCCGAAGCGTTCCACCAGCGACTTGGCGAGCGGCGTCGCCGGTTCGAGGCTGATCTGCACCGGCTTGTGGAGATCGACGGCGGGCGGCGATGCCGGCACGGTGACGAGCGGCACATCCTTCGGCTTGTCGATTGCAGCCGTGATCAAAGGGAGCACGACGTTCAACGGCAGGACGATGCTCTCTGGCTTTGGAGTTGTGCGAGCTGCCATGAAAATGCCCAAAGGCTCGCCGGATTCCGACACCATCAAGCTGCCGTATTCCGACAACGGAAACGTGACGTCCGTCTGAATCAGTTTGGCCGAGCCTTCGTCACCCAGAGTGAGGCTGGTTGAGGTGACTCGTCCCCCGCGCAGCTCTTTGCAGGCCGGCGAGGGAACGAGCCTCACCAAATCGTCGACTCGCGCCGCGCCACTCTTGCCGAGCGAGACAGCCGCGACTAGCTGAGGTCTTTCGATCTTCAGAACGCCGAACTTGAGCGACTCATCAATGGCAGCGAGTTGCCCCATAACCTCTTTTTGATCCGCGAACCGAACCGTAAACAGCTTCGGCTTCGATGGACTCGGCAGCAGCGGAATCACGATGTAACCGCGAGGGTCCACCACAACGCCCGCATGTGAGACGGGCTTGTCAGTCGGGTCTCCATCCTCTGGTTTGATGCGAGTGACCGTGACGATCGACGGCGTCAGAGCCTGGATTGCGTCAGGACTCTTGGCATCGGCGACCGGATTGTCGGCCTGTGCGGGAGTTCGAAGAGCCGCTTCCGATGCGGTTGCCTGAGCCCACAACGGTGCTCCGCTCAAGACGCTCAGCAACAACAACTGTGCGATGAAGACGCTCGATGTGAATTTGAAAACGGTCATAGGTTGGAGTCCTTCATGAACGGGAATGGTTTGATACCCGGTCGATTTTCTTTGGGACTGCGGCAGCCTTGCTGCCGCTTTGGTGTCAGGCAGCCTTGCTGCCGGGAGCGAGTGAGATCTTTGAACGATTCATCCAGAACGATTCATCCAACAGCAGGCTGTTGGATGGAAAGCGGCAGCAGGCTGCCGCAGTCCATGAGACTCATTCGATGTCCCTCCTTGAGTTCGCTTCGAGGTCCTCGACCGCATTCGTCGTCTCATCGAGTTCCGATTGAGTCGCGCTCCAGTCCAGTAACGGGTCGAAAGTTGATGGTTCGATGATGGGTTGTGTGGACTCGTTCGGTGTCGGCTTCGTTCTCGGCCACTGCACAGCGACGACGATGGCCGTCAACACGACGAAGGCGACGGCCAATCTTTTCGTTGGTTGGGCACTCTTGCCCGACTCTGTCTTCCGCGGTTTCGGACAGTCGGGCATGAGTGCCCAACCTACTTTCGGCAACTCGACCGTGGTCGGTTGCTGCACGTGAGCCAAACATTGCTCCAACAACGTCGCGACTTCATGAGCCGACGCGATGCGTTCTGAGGCGTCCTTCGACAGCAGCTTCATGACGATCCGTTCGAGCCATTCGGGGATGTCGGCGTTGATCTCACGAATCGGGCGGGGCGAGGTTTCGCGAATGCGACGCAGCACGCCGAATGTCGTCTCCGCTCGGAACGGCGGGCGAGCGGTACACATCGCGTACAACACGCTGCCGAGGCTGAACAGGTCCGAGCGATGGTCGACCGCGTCGCCGTTGGCCTGCTCCGGCGACATGTACTGCGGCGTTCCGGCAATAACCCCGGTGCGAGTCAACGTCGCATCATCCACCGCGCGAGCGAGGCCGAAGTCGGTGAGCATCACACGCTCGACGCTGGTCTCCAACAAGATGTTCGCCGGCTTCACGTCCCGATGGACCAGACCTTGAGCATGCGCCGCCGCGAGTCCGCTCGCCGCTTGTAGGCCGATCCGCAGCACGTCCTTCACATCGAGCGGACCTTGCCGATCGAGCCGCTGTTGCAGCGACTCGCACGCGACGAACGGCATGACGAGGTACGGCAACTTCGCGTTCGCATTGACCGAGTGAATCGCCATCACATGCGGATTCACAATCGCCGCCGTCGCCTGAGCCTCGCGAGCGAACCGCCGCCGAGCCGCACCGCTCATCGCCAAATGCGGAGCCAACACCTTCACCGCCACGTACCGATTCAACTCCTTCTGAAACCCCTTGAGCACAACGCCCATCCCGCCGCGACCGATCACTTGAACGATCTCGTACTCCCCCAACCGACCGAGCATCGCCGGATCATCGCTCGGTTCGAGGAAGTCGACCGCGAAGTCCGTCGCAAACGAGTCGTCGCTCGTTTCGTAGGTTGGGATTCCATCCCGACCGCTCCGCCCATCCGACAAGTACGCCGCCGGATCCGCCAGAATCGCCTTCACCCCACTGCAAGCCTGCGACCACCACTGAGGCTGCCCCGCCAGCGATTCCAATTGCCCACGACACTCAGCGCATTCAGCGACATGTTCCGCCACCTCACCGGCCAGCGGCTCCGGCAGCGCATCCTCCAACAGCCGTTGCAGGCAATCGCGGTCGTAATGGGTGATTGGTTGGTTCATAGTCATGTCACCCGAAGCGTCAGCGAGGGCGAACGCTTCACGGAACTTCATTTCCAGGTCGCCACGCTCGCCAGAGCGTGGGTTCGGCGGCTCACTTCACGTCGACCCACGCTCTGGCGGGCGTGGCTACATTCGGATTCATCGCTGTTTGGAGCGCCCGCCCTCGCTGACAGGGCCAGCGCGCATAACTGGGTAATCTAGGGCGACTTGCGCTCTTTCTGTTTGTATGGTATCTCTGTCTCCTGGAATATGTCTTCGTGAGTTCTCTGGTCGTGTGACTATGGGCTGGAGCGCAGGAGTCCAGACCAGGAGGTGTCGCGTGGCAGAGTTGTGTGGGGATGTCGGTTCGCTCGGGTCGCATTTCGAGTCGCTGACAGATCCGCGTCACACGCGGAA
>JAPLNX010000606.1 GCA_026400935.1 Planctomycetia bacterium
GTTCTTCCAGCAAGAACGAACGAGCATAAAGCCACAAGCGGCGAGCCGAGCTTTCAGACATCTCCATTATCTCAGCCGCTTCGGACAAAGACAGGCCCGTGAAGAATCGCAGCTTAACCATCTCCGCCGCTTGATCGTCCTCCAAGGCCAAACGACTCAACGCTTCATCCATTTCCAGCAAATTGACGTCCGAGCTAACTTCCGGCAGATCGTTCAGTGAGACCTCGACCTGGTCCCAATCGCCACCACGTTTGAGAGCCTGTTTGCGCCGAGCGTTCTCGATCAGAATTCGCCGCATCGCCTCTGCTGCCGCTGCGAAAAAGTATTTTCGACCATGCCACGGCTGTGACTCGGGCACTTCGAATAGCCGGAGGTAAACCTCATGCACCAGCGCCGTCGCCTGCAACGTCTGCCCCGGCGACTCCTGAGCCAACTTCGCACGAGCCATCTCGCGCAGTTCTTGATAAACCAGCGGGATCAAATCATCCGCAGCGCGCGAGTCTCCTCGCTGAATCGCGCATAACAGAAGTGAAACATCAGATGACATGTCGCCAGACTACGGTCTGCAACCTTGACGAGCAACTGCATCTAAAACGTCGCGAAAACTCGGCGTGTCTCTGGACCAAGCCGCTCATTATTGACCGTCAGGTCTCCTTGGGAAGAGAACAGGAGACCGGTCAATTTCATTGACCGGGTACTTTTCGAGTGGCTTCCCCACGACCGCTTCAAGAGTCGTATAGCCCGCATCCTTGTTGACGATTCAACGGCGTCCCGCGCCACTATACAGCACATGAAACAGCGTTCCACCGGGAGTAATGCGACCAATTTATTCTTTCCGAAGCAAGGTTCTCCGCTAAGCTTTCTGGAAGAGCGACGATCTTCAATGAGTATGTGGCTGCGCGCGTATCAGCCCAGTCCAGATGGGCATTTCGGATCACTCTGCACTTGAAGCGTCGAATGATGCGAGTCATCAAAACTCATGACCAAGCCATTCTGTTGCGGCTCGGCATGAGTCACCACATCCTGCCTCACGAAGGAACGGAAGCTGCCATTGAGCGGTGGTAAGGAGAAACCATGCACACAATGAATCCGTCGCACATCGCCGCCATGATCGCCGAACTCGCTGAGCCGCAGGCTTATCCGTATCCAGTAGAGCATATCGACGTCGTACAGACTCACATCTCGGTGGTTTTTCTGGCAGGGCAGTTTGTCTACAAGATCAAGAAGCCGGTCAAGCTGCCGTTCTTAGACTTCAGCACGTTGGAGCAACGGCGGTTCTTCTGCGATGAAGAGGTGCGGATCAATCGACGATTGGCTCCTGACGTTTATTTGGGGGTCGTGCCAATTTGCCAACATGGGCAGGGACTCTGCTTCGAGCGATCTGGGTTGGTGCATGATTGGGCTGTGAAGATGATGCGGCTGCCGGACGAGGTGACGTTCGACGCGCGATTGGAACGCGACACACTCACACAGACGGATGTGCTGCGACTCGCCGAACGGATCGCACGGTTTCACGACGACGCGCCGCGCGACGAATCGATGTTGAAGTTCGGCAGGTTTGAGTCCATCACACGCGACATTCGTGACAACCTGGCCGTCGCTGAACAGCAAGTGGGGCACACGTTGACACGAGCCGTTTACTCACGACTGTGTCGAGTCACAGACGACGCATTAGAAGTTCTGCGTGAGACGATCGAGCGCCGCGCAGCGTCAGGTTTCATACGCGAACTTCACGGCGATCTGCATTTAGACCACGTCTATTTGTTCCCAAATCAGCCGCCCCCTGGCGACTTTGTCATTGTCGATGGAATCGAATTCAACGAGGCGTTTCGCTGGATCGATGTGGTCGCCGACATGGCGTTCTGCGTGATGGATTTTCTGTTTCACGGCCGCCGCGATCTGGCTCGCCAGTTTGCCGCCGATTACTTCACGTGGACGAGAGACGAGGAAGGCCGCCGCTTGCTGCCGCTCTACACGTCCTATCGAGCGGCGGTGCGAGCGAAGGTTGACGGGATCACGGCCTGCGAGCCGGAAGTCACGCTGGAACAACAAACGGCGGCAGCGCGACAAGCTCGCGCACATTGGTTGATCGCGCTGGGCGAATTGGAATCACCATCGCAGCGGCCAGCGTTGCTGCTTGTGTCCGGTTTGCCGGGGACTGGCAAATCGACGGTCGCTCGCGGATTGTCGGAAGCCGCCAATTTCCAGGTCATCCGCACCGACGTCGTTCGCAAGGAACTCGCTAGCGCGTCTGCTGACGTCGCTCAAGCTTCAGCGACGTCCGGAATCCAAGATGGATTGTACGCCCCTGAGTGGATCGAACGGACGTATGCCGAATGTCTACGTCGCGCGGAAGACGAATTGCGAGAGGGTGGCCGAGTCATCATCGATGCGACGTTCTTACAAGAATCGTATCGAAAGCCATTCGCCGACTTGACCAAGAGCCTGGGTGTGCCGATCGTCTGGCTGGTTTGCGAAGTCCCTGCTGATGTCGCGCAGCAGCGGCTGGAGTCACGTCAGGGAGACGCCTCGGATGCCGACTGGACGGTGTATCAACACGCAGCAACCTGCTGGGAGCCGCCGAGTGACTCTTCGCACCGAATGTTGAGATGCTTCGACGCCACTGGTCTTCCGGAGGAAGTCACGGCGCGGGCAATCACAATTCTTCGTTCGGAAGAACTGGCGTGACTCCGCGTCACGAGGAAAAATCGCTCGCGTCAACGCTCCGCAAAAACGCGGCCGCCTCTTCGGGGAGGACGGTGTTGATCGACATACCGCTGCCGAGTTCAAACCCGGCGGGTGTTGTCAGACGCGGCAGGATTTCAATGTGCCAGAGGAAGTAGCTCTTGTCTTCGTCCCCGCGTGGGACGGTGTTGATCGTCAGGTTGTAATCGGGGTTATCTAATCCCACCGAGAGTTTTTGCAGAACCGACTTCAGGATCTCCGCCAGCGGACGTAGCTTTGCGGTTTCGACATCGCCAAACGAGGCGTGATGCGTTTGCGGCAGAATCCAGGTCTCGAATGGCACATGCGAGGCATACGGCAGGAAGGCGACGTACTCAGAATTCTGCACGAGCACTCGCTGACCGGCCTCCAGTTCGTCTTGCCGCTGTACGCAGTACAGGCAATGGCCGGTCATGTCGAAGTAGTCTTCCGCGATGCCAAATTTCGTACGTAACATCCGAGGCACAACGGGCGTGGCGATCAACTGGCAGTGTGGATGTCGCAACGATGTGCCGGCTCCTTCACCGTGATTCTTGAAGAGCACGATCATCTGGAAACGCGGATCGCGGAGCAGATCGTTGTGCCGCTGCTGCATCGTGTGCAGCAACGCTTCAATTTGCTCGATCGGTTGCTGCGCGAGGAAAACGTTGTGATCGGGAGACTCGATGATGACTTCGTGCGCGCCGCAGCCGCCGCGATGCCGAAAGGTCGGCGAGCCATCCGTGCCGCCGTCGATCTCCTCTTCGATGCGCAGCGCGGGGAACATGTTCGGAATCACGCGTACGCGCCAGTCGTCTGGTTTCGGCAAGCCCCAAGCTGGCACGCGGAAAATTTCCTGTGGCGTGAGTTGCTCGTGACCGGGACAAAACGGGCAGACCTTGCCTTCCACTTCGGGCGTTGGTTTTCGACACGCTCCCCGGAACTCTTGCGGCCGACGTGCTCGCGACGGCGCGAAGATCACCCAATCATTGGTCGTCGGGTCATAACGAAGCAGCGACATCGTAGCCTTTCACAATGAAACGTGACCCGCATCCTGAACTGACCAACGCGGAGCCAATTGAGACCCGTTGAACCCCGGTTGCGCCATGTTCGATCCGTCAGCCAAGTCGTCACGCAAAGTTTCCTCGCCCGCCTTGACCATTTCATGACCGCAACAGAACGGAGGCAACCGAAACGTCTCTTGCCGAACAACCGAACCGCAACACTGACAATGATAAATCGGACGATTGTGAACCATGGGAGATACTCCGAATATGGTGTAACACGCGTCGGGCACGAATTGCAGATACGATGCCAAACGGCGACATCCCTCGGACACCACAGAGAAAGCAAACTGACTCAGCAAGAATCCCGCTGAAAAATGACGTTCTTGGGACGAAGAATACGACGCAGTTCGCCGCACGCTTGTCGGTGGCGTGTGCCGAGCCGCTCGCGTGTCTGATTTCAGTCTGTGCCTGAACGCTCAACTGCGCCAGTGCAGCAAACAGAAAATGTCCGAGAACCCAAACGTGAACAAACGCCGCAAAGACCAAATAACGATTAGGCGAGAAGAAGGTTCCTGGCGTCTTTCGCTTTCTTCCGTCTTTGTTTTCTTCGGCGCCCGGCAAAGAAATGTCGAGTATTAGATCGAAATTGAGAACTCACGCATCCTGAAGCAGGACGCAATCGATCGGCTGGAATTGCTCCAGCCATTGGGGATCCTGAACCAGACCGGGATGCTTGTACTGCGCTTCGCCGGTTCCTCGGCGTTCGACCTCTTCTTGAATGAATTTCGCCCACGCCCCAGTGGGGATCCGCCGCAATCGCAACGGCCCCAGCACTTTTTCGCGCCGGCTCGCCGAGTAGAGAAAGTTACTCGCACGCAGACTGCGGTCAATCTCTCCCAGAAACTGCTGAGCGATGTCCAGGCCGGGCACATTGTCCTGTTCGATGACGATAATATAGCAAGGGAGTTCACGTCCGGGACGTGTCGGGACCACCGTCACTTTTCCCAGTCGAATGCCGAGCTTCTGAGCCGCATCACTGGCGACTTCGAGAAACTGATGCTCCGCGACCCTTTCACCTTCGAGATCTCCGCAGCGTTCTTCCTTCTGGCGAAACACCAGCAGCGGTGCCTCACCGACGAATCCGCGGCAGCGCACGATGTCACCGATGTTGAAGCGGAAATATCCGCTATACGTGGTCATCACAATGTATTAGTCGCGATCGACTTCCAGCTCGTGGCCTTCCAAAGCGATGGGCTGTGCGGAATCGATTTCATCGACCACGACAAACTCGTAGAAGCCATTGGAGACGGCGAGCGGCCCCTGCGGCTTGGTGTCTTCAAACGGGATGGTGTGTCGTCCTTCACTCGAAACCAGTCCCTGATCTCGCAGGGGAGCATCACCGAAGTACTCAGGCAAATAGCGCGCCTGGTAGCCCACCGTACCGCCCAGCCAACAGGCGATGATCGGCAGAGGCCAGTAATCCTTGGGGTACAGCCGCCCCGTTTTTTTCAACGATTCGTTCCAACTCTCGAGCACGCGCTGGGGCACCACGTCGAATGCGCGGCAACAGACTTTCACGGACCTTGGCCGGGATGTCGACTTTGCTCGAAAGCGTTCCGTCGTGAATATCACGAATCAGCGTCTCGCGATGTTCATCCCCTGTTGTGCCAACCGCAGCAGTGATCCAGGACTAATCAACACGATGAGTCCGATCCGTTCTGACACACTCAAGCGAAGCATTGCGTAGTGGCGTGAGACCGGATCTTGAATATCAGTGACCTCATTCGGAATCGCGTAGAACGCACGAACGAACGAGCGTTGCTGACGGGCCGATAACGCACTCACAATGCTATACCTCACGTGCATAGAAGTGAGACGTTTTTGAAGGTCTGGAAATTGAGGGTCATGAGCGAGGTGATGGCGGAGTTGTGGATGGTGGGGAGTTGTTCGATTTCGGTTTCAATCGCGGTTCGGAAGCTGGCGAAGTCGGGATGGTAGCGGCCGTAGAGGGCGCGGCGTTTCAGGAACTTCCACAGACACTCGATGAGGTTCAGGTTGGGGGAGTAGCCGGGCAGGAATTCCAAGTGGATTCCCAACTCTTGGGCCAGGGCTTTCACGGCGGCGGCGTGTTGATATTTGGCGTTGTCCAACACCAGTGTGATCGGGCCGACCAGTCCCAGTGCCGCGATCTTTCGCAGCAGTTCGCACATCGTGTCGGCGTTGACCGTGGCCGTATTGATGACCGACACCAACTCGTGCGTGATGGCGTTCCAAACTCCCAGCACGTTCAGGCGTTGGCGTCCCGCCGCCGCTTTGACGAAGACGCGAGTGACACACCACAGGCAACACAGGAACGTCCCCATCACGAAGTGACTGGCATCCACGAAGAAGACGTGGCCCCGGCCCTGCTGGGCGGCATCGAGCGCCGGCTGCAGCTTGGTTTCGAGGAAGGCGGCCTGATCGGCGATGTGTTCTGCCCACGTTTTTTGGGCGGTGCCGGGATCGCCCGCATCCGGCGATACTCCAACCCCAGTCGATGGAGGTGGTGCCGGACTTGAGTCGGCCGCCGCTCCAAACCGGTCAGCGTCTTGATCCGCTCGCCCGCCTCGGCCACCGAGCGGGCCGGCCGCACGCGAAACTCGACCTGAAGCATTTTGTCGAACGGCGCCCATTCGCTCGCGGTTGTCGATGCACCGCGGTTGGTCAGACCCGCCAATCCCCCTGTTCGATACGCGGCGACATGACGCTGCACCGTCGCCCGCGACACTCGCAGAATCTCGGCGGTCTTTTCCCGAGTCTCCCCACAATGGAGCAACCACAACGCCCACATCCGCTGCCGTACCAACCGATCGACGTGACACTCGCGATGGTCCAACACCACCTGCTGCTCGTCTGCCGACAACCGCACTCGAAACCATCCCATCCCTGAATCCCTTCCCCGGCTCCGCCGAGGTGAGCGTCATACACTAAAACGCAATCCACGAAAATGTCTCATCCCATCCCGCGCGAGGCATAACGATGAAAATTCATTCCGCGCTAGAAGCGGGGCGCGTTGTTAGAAAGGCGACCGTTACGATCTGGGATCGGTCCCAGGCTCAATCCATCTGGGGAATACCGGTTAAGGTGTGTTTCGGAGTCGTTCGCAACGCTTGCAACTGACTTTCGAATAGCTGTCTCGCGAAGCCACATCGCCTCGGTCAAACAGCCCTGATTGGGACGACCGCAAAACTATCGGGAGCACGGCCGCGTCACGACGGCCTTTCGCGTGAGATAAACAAGGACTCATCACACGACGCGGAACACGAGAGAATTGAACCGCTCTAGCCGATCGCGGGATAAGTTCACGTTTAGAATTCACGTTGTAGTCGCGGAGACGCTTTCATCGAAAGCACGTTCGGTATGACGACCGAAAGTTCTCGGTGGTGAATCCATCGCCAAGCGTGGCGAGATTATCGCCAGAGGCCCGCGTTGCTGATCTGGCGGTGTGGCGGACAATCGCCGCTTCTCTGGCGGTTCAGCGTCGGCGCATTCGTGGCTTGAGATTTGCCAAGGTGACGGATTGCGAACCATTTTTCGGAATCTCACCAAAGGAAATCTGCATGACTGACAAGAGCGACGTGCCCAAAGCGCGAGACTCTCATTTCGGTCGCCGCGATTTGTTGGGCATCGTGATTTCGTTTCTGGTGCTGGTTGGTTGCGGCGGCCAGTCTCCCTATCCGGAAACGGTGGTGCGTAGCCCGATGGGACGCGAAGGAGTCTGCTTCGCCTGCCAAAAGAAAATCGAGTCGGTTTCGCAATCGAACTTGATCACGATCGGAGCGGTCCAATTCATTGTTTGCGACGAGAAGTGTGCGGCCCAAACCAAGACAAACGCGAACAACGATCCTCACGATCATTGAACAGACACAGACGGCTGGCTCACGCCGCGCAATGAGGGAGAAGGACAATGCGACGGAAGAGAACTCAAGGATTCACGCTCATCGAACTGCTGGTGGTGATCGCGATCATCGCCATCTTGATCGCGTTGCTGTTGCCGGCGGTGCAGCAGGCTCGCGAGGCGGCGCGGCGGTCGCAGTGCAAGAACAATCAGAAGCAGATCGGCTTGGCTCTGCACAATTACGCCGATGTCCACAAGATGTTTCCACCGGGGCATCTCGACTCGTACACGCCGACGCCGGGAGCAAACGCGCGGCATCAATTCAGTTGGCTGACCTACTTGCTGCCGTACCTCGATCAAAAGACCGTCTATCAAAAGATCGACTTCAATGCGCTCAGCCTGACCTTGAACGCGAACGTCAATCCGGTGTTCATTCCGGTCGGGACAGTCAACATCCCGTTGTTCTTGTGCCCCAGCGATTCCGTGGGACGGAATGACGTGAATTGGGCACCGTCCAATTACTTCGGCAGCCAGGGGAATCTCTGCGATTGCCGCGACACCAACTGCAACGGCCTCTTCGGGCACAGTTCGTTCACCCGGTTGCAATCGATCAAGGATGGCCTGTCGCAAACGATCGCCTTTGGAGAGTCGCTCAAAGGGGACTTGAACCCAGCGACGATTGACGACAACTACATCTTCACGAACACGGCCGGATCGAGCGAGCAAAACGTCAGCACTTGCGCGGCTGCGGCTCCAAACGCTTCGGATCGCGGCACGGCGTGGTTTGGAGGCCAACCGCAGTTCAACATCATGGCCACGATTCGACCGCCGAACGACCGGTACTTCGATTGCATCGCTCCAAACTTCGGCTGCACGAACTTCGCGGCGCGGAGTGCTCACACCGGCGGAGCGCACCTCGGTTTGGCGGACGGATCGGTTCGGTTCATTTCGCAGAACATTTCATTGCAGACGTACCAAGCACTGGGCAGTCGCAACGGCCGCGATCTCGTGGGAGAATTTTGATGTGCTCATTGTCCTTTTGGAGTGCGCTGATACGACGAGGCATTGCTGCTGTCGTGATCGTGCTGCTCACGGCGCTTCTGATTCAGCCGACATTGGCGGCTGACGAGAAGCAATCGGCCGTTGCGACTGCGAAGACCGATTCGCCGGAGAAGTGCGACATCGGCTTCATCGGCTTGCACGGCGGCGTGTTCGAGCAGTTGCAGACGCACGCCAAGGCTTTGCAAATCCGCCTCTGTTATTTTGAAGACGGAGAGATCAGCAAACGAGCGGCCGACTTGAGTCAGGTTCGCGTGCTCTACATCCAGCACACTCGTGAAGAGGATCGCGACGCTTATCTCGCTCTGATTGAGCAGGCGAAAGCCAAGAATCCCGACTTGCGGATCATCGCCTTCGCCTCCAACGGCATGGAGTTCTTACGCGGCTTGAATCTCGGCACGCATTTGGCAAAGGACACAGAGGCTGCTCGCTATTATGGATCGTCGAACGAAAACCTGCGGCGGCTGCTAATCTACACCGCCACGAAATACCTCGGACGCGATTTGAAGATTGAACCGCCGCAAGAAGTTGATCGCGAGGGGCTGTATCACCCGGACCATTCCGAGTTGTTTCCCTCGGTGGGAGCCTTCCAGGTTTGGAGCCGTTCGCGCGGAAAGCACTCTCCGGATCGGCCACGTTTGCTCATCGCCGTCCACAGCACGCATCTGACGTTTCAACAACCGCGAGTCGTAGACGCGCTGATTCGCGAGGCTGAGAAGCAAGGTGCCGTCGCAGTCGGGATCATCGACGGCCGCTCGAAGACCTACGAGGAACAAGCCGCCGTATTCGAGCCTCACGCGGTGATTCATACCTGTCACAGCAGCGATCCCGTTTCGTTGCGCCGCACGTTAGACGTGCCGCATCTCCAATCCATTTTCATTCGCAAGCAGTCGATCAATCAGTGGCAAGAGAGCGTGGACGGACTCTCGTCCAGCGAGTTGGCGTTTCATGTGATCGGTCAGGAATTGATCGGCGGGATCGAACCGCAAGTGACTTCCGGCACGACATCGGGCCAAGGGAGCGCGGAAGCGTTTCTGCCGATTCCCGATCGTGTCGAACATTTGATTCGTCGGGCACTCGGACACGCGAAGTTGGCCCAGACGGCCGCCAATCAGAAACGAGTCGCCATCGTTTACTACGATCGCGAGATGGGCAAAGGGGAATTGATGCGCGGCAGCGCGACCGGCATGCACATGAACGGCCCGCGCAGTCTGCTCAACGTGCTAGCCAAGATGCACGAGCACGGCTATGCGGTGCGACCGGTTCCGAAGCATGAAGACGAGTTGCTCGTGTGGATGATGGAGCGCGGCCGGCAGATTGGTGTGTGGGCTCCGGCGGAACTCGATCGCCTTGTGCGTGACGGATCGCCGGTCCTGATCGAGGCTGAGAAGTATCGGGCATGGTACGAGCAGAAAGTCCCCAAGGATCGCCGCGAGCAAATGGAAGCGAAGTGGGGACCGCCACCGGGTCGCTTCATGGTTTGGGAACGACGCGGCGAGAAGTTCCTCGTCGTGCCACGCATTGAACTCGGCAACGTCGTGCTCTTACCGCAACCGTTGCGCGGCGAACTGCATGGCAAAGAGGGTGCCGGCGAACAGACTCATGACAAAGCGACCACGCCGCCACACAACTACCTCGCGACCTACTTTTGGCTGGAGCAGGAATTCGGTGCTCACGCCGTCGTGCATTTCGGAACTCACGGGTCCGAGTTCGCTCTTCCCGGCAAGCCGAACGGACTTTCACATCGCGACTGGCCCGACGTCATCATGGGCGGAATGCCGAACTTCAATCCTTGGATCATCGAGAACATGGTCGAGTCATCACCGGTTCGTCGGCGTGTTTACGGAACGCTGATCAGCCATTTGTCCCCGCCGATTGTGGATGCCGGACTCAGCGACGAACTGGCGAACCTGCACGAGATGCTCGACAAGTGGCAGACGCTGGAAGAGGGAGCGCTCAAGGAGAAGTTTCGCGATGAGATCACGCGGCAAGTGCAGCAGTGTCATTTGGAGGTCGATCTCAAGCTGATGATTCCGACCGACGGCAAGTTGGAACCCGCCGACATCGAGAAAGTCGCCAAGTACCTGCACGACATCAAAGAGGAGACGACTCCCACCAGCTTGCACGTCTTTGGCGAGCGACCGCGCCAGGATTTGCTCGTGCCGTACATGGTCAACATTCTGCGAATGCCATTTCTGCGGTCGCTTGAGAAGTTGCTGCACGACGAGAAGCACGAAGCGGCCCACAAAGACGATCATCAGGTTCGGCTCGTTGCCGAGCAGATTTTGCAACTGGTGCTGCATCGAGGCATGAATGCGAAGGACGCTGTGAGCGCGGTCTTGGGCCGTGAGTTGGCGGAGCTTCCCGAAGAGTTGGATCGTGGTCTCAAGCTGGCAATCAAGCTCAATGCGGACTTCGACAAGACGACGGATGAAGTTGACAATCTGCTTCGCGGACTCGATGGCAAGTTCGTTCCCCCCGGCCCCGGCAATAATCCGATTCGCAATCCCAGCGCCGTGCCGACCGGTCGCAACATGTATCTGCTCAATCCCGAAGAGGTGCCCACGCGACCGTCGTGGGAGTTGGGCAAGAAGCTGGCGGAAGAACTCGTCACGCGGCATCAGTCGCAGACGGGTGAGTTTCCCACCAAAGTCGGTTTCGACCTGCGAAGTTCCGCGACATTCCGTGATTATGGAGTCATGGAAGCTCAGATTCTCCAGTTGATGGGGATCGAGCCGATTTGGGATGAGCGGCAACTCGTCAACGACGTGAAACTAATTCCGCGCGAGCAGCTTGGCCGCCCGCGCGTCGATGTGTTCATCGCGGCAGGCTCGTGGTACGAGTCGAATCTTCCCGGCCGACTGAATCTCTGGGACAAGGCCATCCGCCTCGCGACTCAGGCCGATGAACCCGACAACCCGCTCTTCAAAAACACGCGTGAGTTGCAAACCGCGCTTGCGGCGAATGGGATCGAGCAGAATTACTGTCGCACGCACGCATCTTCGGCCGCGCGCCGGGGCGCGAGTCGGGTGGATTCCTCGCATACAAGGTTGCCCGATCCGGTGATTGGAATTCACGAGACGAAATCGCGACCGACTATCTCGCCAGTCAAAAGCACGTCTACACCGAGGGAGCTTGGGGAGAGGAAGCCATTCCGCTTTACGACTCGGCGATCCAAGGAACTCACACCGTCGTGCGAAGTTGGTCGGACCACATGACCGGCCCGCTCGCCAGCAAATACACATGGCTTCACGGAGGCAGCCTCAGCCTGGCAGTCGAGGCGATGACGGGCAAGCGGCCGGAGTACATCTTCGCCGACGTGCGAGATCCCGATAAAGCCGGACTCATCAATGCCGAGGACGCCTTGCGACGCGAGTTCCGCGTCCGGCTGTTCAATCGCAAATGGCTCGAAGGAATGATGAAGGAAGGCTACGCCGGAGCGGACCACATGCGCGTGATGGCCTCCAACAGTTTTGGTTGGGAAGTGATGCGGCCCGGCAGCGTCGGCAATGAAAACTGGTCCGAGATGAAACGTGTCCTGGTCGATGACAAGCTGAAACTGAACCTTCGCGATTGGATGGAACGCAACAATCCGTATGCGTTTCAAGACACGACCGCGGTCATGCTCGAAGCGATTCGCAAGGGATACTGGGAAGCGGATGCCGAGACGACTCAGCAGCTTGCCAACGAGTATGCTCAGAGCGTCGCGAGACACGGTCTGTCGGGGCACATGACGAGCGGCGGCAATCAACCGCTCGATGCTCTGGTGCGGCAAAAGGTCGAAGGATCGCCGGGAGCCGCCTCACAAGAATTGCTCGCTCAATACATCAAACGCATCGACGATCAGGTTCCGATGGCCGCAGCCGATCCTGCAATTGCTGCCAATGCACCGGGCACAGCCCCAGGTGAAGCAGCGACTGCTTCCACTGTTCCCGCCGGCTCGTCTGCCGCGTTAGGCAGTTCGACGACACCAACCGGAAGCGGTGATGCGTCCGGCAAACCCGCAGCGACTCCACCGCCAAATCCGGCTGATGTCAGCACGGCTCAAGCTGCGAAGAACGCCGTCGTCAGCGGGCAAAAACTCGAACGAACTGACTCGCCAAACCAGCCTGCTCCAAACGCTGTCCCGCAACTTCTCACTTGGTGGGTCACGGCAGCCGCGTTGCTGTTTCTGGTCACAGGGTTCGCAATGCGGCGAGGTGCTCCATGACCGATCGCATGGTTGAGATTCTGTATTTCATCTCCAGCGGCTTGCTGGCCCCGACGCTGATCGTGCTGCTGATCTTCATGGTCAGCACGCTGGTCATGTTGGGCGGCTTGGCCCGCGAAGCGATTGACCGTCGCCGAATCGCCCGCAAGTGGCACCACTTCGTCAGCTATCTCCACACGGGGACCGCGAGCGTCAACGACTTCTACGAACTGCGTTTGACCGGCTACCCGGCTCGATTCCAAAGCCGCATCGCCGCGCTGCGTGACAACTCGCTCGCCGTGAAGAAATGCCTGGAAGATTTAGAAATGGACATCGCTCGCCGCCTGAGCTGGCTCGCGTTCGCCACGCGCGTCGGCCCAATACTGGGTCTGGTCGGCACGCTCGTCCCGCTCGGTCCTGCCCTCACCGGTTTGGCCGCTGGCGACATCCAAGCACTCTCCGGCAACTTGGTCATTGCCTTCACGACGACGGTCTTCGGTATTCTGGTCGGCGGCTTCGCCTACGCTGCCAGCCTCGTTCGCCGCGCGTGGTACGAACAAGATCTCAGCGATCTGGAATTCATCGCCAGCTTGCTCAACCCCCAACCGGAACCATGCCGTGCGTAACAAGCAACGACGATGGGAAGCCGCTGTCGAAGACGACCCCTTGGCCGGTCTCGTCAATCTGTTCGACTTGTGGATGGTCTTCTCGATCGCGCTGCTGCTCGCTCTGGTCAGCTACTTCCGTCTTCCCGAACTGCCCACGAGCGAGTCAGCGTCCCAGGACACCAAGTCCATCACAGAACAACTCCAACAACAAACTCACAAGCTCGATCACTTTCGCGTGAGCCACGACAAGCTGACCGGCGAAGGCCAACGCCTCGGCACCGCTTATCGCCTCAAAAGCGGCGAAGTGGTTTATGTGCCGGATCAGTGAGCTTGGTGAGTGTCCTATTGTTGCTGTACTCGGCGTTGCGGGTGCATATCCCAAACCCTAGCGTTCCGAGCCGACGCAATCCGATGGCGGAACATCCACCACGCCGTCGCAAACAGGAGCTGGAATTTGAATCGAGATGACATTGCTTCTGTGACGCTTTTTTCGCTTCCGCGGCTGTTCGTCACGTTGCTCGTCATCAGCTTTCTGGCCGAAACGGGTGTGACGTTTCTGCTGCCGGTCTGAGAGGCTATCCGAAAAGTGAGATAGGGCTAACTCGTTGAAGCGGCTATGTTTGGTGCCTTCTTCAGCAAAGGAGTGCCCGAAGATGACCGAGACAAATGGAGCTTCTCGCCGAACGTATCCCACGGACCTGATCGACGAACAATGGGCGATAGTAGAACCGCTGCTGCCTCCGGCGAAAACCGGAGGTCGGCCACGGGAGGTTGATTTGCGAGAAGTCCTGAACAGCATTTTGTATTTGAATCGGAGCGGTTGTCAGTGGGACATGCTCAATACTGTTCGGCACGGGATTTGCGCATAATAAATATAAGAGTACAGTATTGCGCTTTCGCTCGGCCGTGCGCAACATTCCCGCATGGCACGCCGAACGTCAATCAAGCCGGAGA
>JAPLNX010000189.1 GCA_026400935.1 Planctomycetia bacterium
GCGAGTTGTCGATACAGCACCGCATCCGGACTCTCTTTCGCGGCAGGCGGCCCGGCCTTCAGCAACTCTTGCACGGCGGTCGCCAGCTTCTGTTTCTCTTCCGTCGTCGCCGCCGATTGCCACTGAGCCAACAGCGAGCCTGCCGGAATCACCGCTCCCGTCACGCCACCTGTCGTCGGCTCCGTATAAAAATGCCAGACCGCCTCGTTGCCCAACCGATCCGCGTGCGGGTTCGCCGCATGGACGTCGGGCGACACGTCGCGCGCCAAATCCCAAACTTTGCTCCCCTCGCCGATCGACGTCAGCGTCAGATCAACGGCGGTCAAATCGCAGGAGTGATTCCCGTCGCGCGGCCCGATCAGCAGCGAGACTAAATCGCCCGGCTGCACCGTCACTTTCTCGATCGGCCCGAACGGAACTTCTTTCGCTCCTTGCGAAACTCCCGCCGCCAACTTCTGCCGAGTCGCCCCGCGTCGCAGTTCCAGCGACCACGTCACACCGTTGCCGCATTCCGGATGAGCGTGCTGCACCTTCCCCTCGATCCGCAACGTCGCGGCGACAGGGCTCGCCCAGCCGACCGCCGTGTTCAACGTCGGCGACGGATGCACGGCCACGCCGTGCGGCTTCATGTTTCCCGGAATGCGGACATGTTGATCGGACGAGTTCGCCACCAACAGCGGCGTCGCATCGCTTCCCCAGCCGTTGACGAAGTCATATCCCGATGACTTCGCGATCTTCGTCTTGAAGTGACCTTCGATCTTCACCGGCCCACCGGTTCCAACGCCGAGATAATCGAGCCACGCCGCCAGAACGTCTCCATCAACCCCGTGACGCTTCGCCAACTCCACTTGATCAGTCTTCCCCGGAGCGGCACTCGCCTCGGCCGCCGCGTTCAGACACTTCGCAGCGCTCGCAAACATCACTTCGCGCCGCGCGATCAACTCGCGAGTCACATCCCGCACGTCGCGCAGCAACAAGTCCGGCCGCCCCGCCGCCACCAAGCGAGGCTGTTGCCAGACCACAAAATCCTGATCGTTCCCGTCCCCCGCATCGAACGCCGTGAGATACAGCGTGACCAACTTGCCGTCCGCCGATGCCGGGATCTTCACCCGCGTTTCGTACTTCGTCGTGACCGGACTGACCGGCTCCATCCAGGCTTTCGGCCCGCCGACTTTGCCGATATGCCCGACGCTCGAAAACCGCCACAACGTTTGTTGCCACGTTGCGATCTCCCCCGCGATCGCTACCGCATCCGTCGGCTTCGCGTCACGCCACCGCGCCCGCAGTCCGTCCAACAACTGCGACGGTTCTTTGCCGTTGAGCGCGTTCCACAAAATGCCGAGATACTTCGTGCTCAAACCTCGCTCGCGCGCGACCGCGTCGATCGTCTTGCGTCCCGACGTCAATGTCTCACGCTCAGCAAGCGTCGCTTCCAGATACCGATCCAACGGCAACCGTCCGCCCCCGTTCGTGTCGAACACGATCCCTTGCAGATTGACCTTCGTGCCGCCACGCGAGTCGGTGTAGTCGCGATACACGCCGCGAATCTGAGCCAGCAACTCTTCCGTCCAATCACGCCGAGTCACTGACGGCGAAAACCGAAATCCATCCGGCAGCAACACGACATGCCGCGAGATCTCCTTCGCAGCGTCGAGATACTTCGTCACCATCAACGGCGACATCACCAGCGCGTTCCCGGTATTCGTGAACCCTTCGCCCGCCGCGTTGTCTGCCGGAAATTCGCGAGTCGGCTGCAAATCGACGCCGGTCAAATCGCGCACCGTGTTGTTGAACTCCACGTTGCTCAACCGCCGTAACACCACCGGCCCCGGATCGCCCGCCTGAGACTTCGCTTCAACCTTCAAATACTCGCGCACCCATCCCTTCAAGAGAGTCCGCTCGGCGTCGGTCGGCTGCTTCGCATCCTTCGGCGGCATGTCGCCGGTATCGAGCATCTCCAAAACCTTCTGCCACGACTTCGCCCCTTTGCGCACGTCGGCGAGCGTCTTGAAGCTCGTCAGATCGAGTTCCCCTTCTGTCTTCTCCGCCGAATGACACTCGCGACAAAGCCGCTCGACCAGCGGACGCACCTGCGCGTCATACCGCGGCGCGAGCGATTCAAAGCTCGGCGTTTGAGCGAACGCCGTGTTGCTTGTGGCCAGCATTCCAGCAACACACAGAGCGACTTTCAGCGAACGCAGCATGGGAAACTCCTCAAACAAATTGGTGACGCGGCAAAGCCGCAGGTACGTAGCCGTTATCGCTCCACGTAACGCCCTGATTGCTCGTCAACGTTTCCAAAAGCGACCGGCTCGTCACGCGGAGCGGTGACGGCTACGTAGAAAGAGCAAACGAAACACAGGCGGGCCGCCTCTGCTACAGGTGCTTCGGCAGGTGATAGCCTTCGCGGTTGAGGCGAATGCGATACAGGCTTTTGCCCGCGGTGATGTAGAGCAAGTTCGCATCTTTGCCGCGTGCAAAGCCGACGTTCGTCGGCACTTCGGTCTTGATGTAAGCCAGCTCTTTTCCTTCCGGCGAATAAACGCAGATGCCGGATCGATTCTCTGCTCGAACAGCGACGTAAAGATTTCCCTCCTTGTCGCAAACGAGTCCGTCCGGTCCATCAAACGGCGCGTAGTCAACGAGCGTCTTGCGGAACTTCGCTGTGCCGTCCGGTGCGAGATCGTAAGCCATCAACGCCATAAAACCTTTGCGAAGTGGCGCGGAGACACTCGCCGGATTGTCGGACGCCCCCGGTTTGCTGAGTCGATCAATGGCCGTCCCGCCGTTGTCGTTGCTGACGACATACAGCGACTTCTGATCGGGCGAAACACAAACGCCGTTCGCTTTGCCGGCATCGGTGATGATGCGGTGAATCGAGCCGTCGGTGTCGATGCGATAAACGCCGACAACCGGTTGATCAATTGGTTCATGACCGAGGTACCGCGGATCGCTGAAGTAGATGCGGCCCTTCTCGTCGATCGTGATGTCGTTCGGAGAATTCAACGGTCGCCCCTCGAACAGGCCCGCGATGATGTGCGTCTTGCCGGATTTCATGTCGGTGCGAGTTACTCGACGCCCGCCGAAATCGGCTCCTTCGGCGACGATCATGTTTCCGATTGCGTCGAACTTGATGCCGTTCGACATACCGCTCGGCGAACGGAAGATCGTCGTCTGCTTTGTCGCAGGATCGAATCTCCAAATGTGTCCCGCTTCGATCGCACCTTTTTCATCTCGGGCTACGTGTGAGAAAGTGATCTCACTGAAATAGACCATCCCATCTGTCGCGACCGAGACACCCTCTGTCAGCACACGCGACTCAAACAGCTTTTCCAACTTTGCATCCAGCGGAACGATCGGTTCCGCAGCGGACAACGATGGCATCGCCGTGAAGGCGGCAGCGATCACCAAGACTCGAAACATCGTTGTTAACAGAGACGATGAGGCACTCGTCGACATGGACTTCTCCTGGCATCAAGTAGGTCAGTCTCTGAAGACTGACACAGAGTGAACCGTTTCGTTTGAGAACACGGCAAAGGCGACAGCCACAAATGATCGGGAGACATCCCCGATAGCGAACGCAGTTTAGACAACTGCCCCCGATTGGCCAGACCTCAAACAAACGGCGGTCGCAAACCCCACTGAGACAAGCTCGTTGGGGTTGCTGGATTGGGGACGAGAACTCGCCAAATTTCGTGGGCTGCTTGACGGTCTTGGTTAGGTTACCGATGCTGTCGCGGCTCTCTGTGACCGAAGTTACACAGCTTCACCTTCACGATTGCCATCAATCATGCAACGGCCCGAGCTTTCAATTCTGCTTGTGGAAGACAACCCCGTCGAAGCTCGCCGCTTCGTTGGCCTAATGGCAACTTCGGTTCTCTGCTCATTGCGTGTGACTCATCTGACAAACTTGACTGCCGCGATCGAGTTACTTGCTCATCAACCGGTGGACGTCATTCTGCTCGACTGGTTTTTGCCGGATCATTACGGCGTCGGATCGCTGACAGAATTACAATCCGTTGCACCGCGAACTCCGGTTTTGATGTTGGTCGGCTGGGATGATGACGAAGGAGCGATCGCCGCGCTGCGGGCGGGTGCTCAAGATGTGCTCGTGAAAGAGCGGTTGACGACTTCGATTCTCGAACGGACGATTCGATACGCGGTTGAACGGAAGCGAACGGAGTCCGCACTTCGTCAAACCGAAGAGATGTATCGGTCATTGATCGAATCATTGCCATTGAATGTTTTTCGCAAGGATATTCAGGGACGTTTCGTCTTCGCGAATCAACGATTTTGCGACGTCATGCACAAGCGACTGGACGAATTGGTCGGACAGACGGACTTCACGTTTTATCCGCCGGTTCTCGCGGAGAAATATCAGCAAGACGACCTGAAAGTGATCCGCAACAAGCGAGTTGTTGAAGAGATCGAAGAGCACGCGATGCCGGATGGTCATCGTCTCCATGTGCAAGTCATGAAGGCTCCGGTGACTGACTTTGACGGACAGATCATCGGCACGCAGTCGATGTTTTGGGACGTCACTCAGCGAATCGACGCAGAAGAAGCATTGCAGCGCAGCAACTCGCGATTTCGAAAACTGTTCGACGCAAACATCATCGGGATCATGCTCGCCGATTTGAGTGGCGAGATCTTGGAAGCGAACGAAGCACTCTTGTCGTTAGTTGGTTATACGCGTGAAGACATGCTGTCCGGGCGATTTCGATGGGACCGTATCACGCCGGCGGAATACGTGCATCTCGATATTCACGCGGTGGAAAGTTTGCGGGCTACGGGCGTGTGTCCTGCGTGGGAGAAAGAGTATTTCCGAAAAGACGGCAGCCGAGTTCCGATCATGGTCGGCGTGTCGATGTTGGACAATTCCTCTAACGAGTGCATTTGCTTTGTGCTCGACATGACGCAGCAACGTCGGAGCCAAGAGTTGCTGAAGCGTGCGAAAGAAGAAGCTGACGCGGCGAATGAGGCGAAGAGTTTGTTTCTTGCCAACATGAGCCACGAAATTCGCACGCCAATGAATGCGATCATCGGCCTCACGGAGTTGGTTCTCGATTCACCGCTGACGGCACAACAGCGTGATAACCTGATGGCAGTTGCTGACTCAGCGGAGTCGTTGTTGTCGTTGATCAATCACATCCTCGACTTCTCGAAGATCGAAGCGGGCAAGCTGGAACTCGATGATGTCGAATTTAGTTTGCGAACGATGATCGCCGGTGCGATGAAAACGTTGGCATTGTCCGCGCACCGCAAAGGGATCGAATTGGTTTATGATGTGCGGCGAGATGTTCCCGATCGACTATTGGGTGACGCCGTGCGGCTGCGACAAATCGTAATGAACTTGTTGGGCAACGCGATCAAGTTCACTGATTCTGGCGAAGTCGTGTTGCGGATCAACGTAACCGCTCACGAAGCGAATGCCCTTGAATTGCGGCTCGACGTTCAAGACTCTGGCATTGGCATCCCGGCAGATCGTCAAGCGGCGATTTTCGAGGCGTTTGAGCAAGTTCACACGTCGATCAATCGCAAGTACGGCGGCACCGGTTTGGGCCTGTCGATCACAGCAAAGCTGGCACAGTTGATGGGAGGCCAAGTTTGGCTAAAGAGCGAAGTTGGTCACGGCAGCACGTTCTTTGTGACGTGTCATTTCCGAGTTCGCACTGCCGCGACGCCGCTGAGCGTGCCGTCTCCGATGAACGGTTTGAAGGTTCTGATCGTGGACGACAACGGAACCAGTCGGCAACAACTTTTCGACTTGTTTACCTTTTGGCAGACACTGCCCATGGCGGTGAGCAGCGCGAAAGGTGCGATCGCCGTTTTGGAGCAAGTCACAGGCACCGAGCAGGCATTTGCATTCACGATCATTGACGCGCAGATGCCGGGGGTCGATGGCTTTGAACTCGCCTCAACGATCAAGTCCGGGCTTGCCGAGCGTGCGGGCCAAATGCTGATGATGCTCAGTTCAGCTGATCGAACTCACGAATTGGCTCACTGTGAGCAGTTGGCACTAGATGCGGCGATTTCCAAACCGGTCAACGAATCGGAATTGCTCGACACGCTGATGTCTTTGCGATTGGGGACAGCAGGCGTTGATGTTCCGACGCTTCCCGATCGTCCGTCGCTTGTCGCAAAAATATCTCTGAAAGTCTTGCTGGCTGAGGACAGTCTGTACAACCAAAAGCTGGCGGTCGCATTGCTGACCAAACGCGGACATCAAGTGACGATCGCAAACAACGGACGCGAAGCGGTTGATCTCATCTTCCAACAGCCGTTCGATCGAGTGCTCATGGATGTCCAAATGCCCGAAATGGATGGGCTGGAAGCGACTCGCGTGATTCGCGAACGAGAAACGCGATTGGGCATTCATCGACCAATCATCGCAATGACCGCTCAAGCCCTCACTGGTGATCGTGAGCGTTGTCTTGCCGCCGGTATGGACGAGTATCTGACGAAGCCAATCCGCTCCGATTTGATGTTTGAAACGCTCGAAGCAGAATTTCCGAACGCGATCTTTCCGAAAGACGAGATTCACAAGAAGCCGCCGCGTTCACGCACACAAACTCCGCGACACAAGGAACCGAAGGCCGTAGCGCAGGCGGCTCGCCTGCATGTCTCGGTGGATGGAAACACAAACCCGTCAGAAGGAATCACAGGCGAGCCGCTTGTGCTACGGAACAACGGACACACGCCGGACGGACGGTTCGTAAATTGGAAGCAAGCTCTCGCAGCAGTCGGGGGCGATCAATCTCTGCTGCGTGAAGTCGTGGCGGCGTGTTTAGAGGATTTTCCGCGCTGGTTTAACAATCTTGATCAGGGACTCAGTCAAAACGATGCGACCGTTCTAAGGCGAGCTGCTCATTCAATCCGCGGAGCGTGCCGGACATTTGGCATCGACAAGTTAGCTCCGGCCTCTCAGGATTTGGAAATGTTAGCCATGTCCGGTAATCTCCCGGCCGCTGGACAACTGCTGGAAACGCTGCGGCCGGAGTTGCACTCGTGTGTGACCGAATTGCAGCAATTTCTGTCGCAGCCGTGAGCCGTAATGATGACGACAATTCTGGTAGTCGATGATTCTGCGATGGATCGCCGCATTGCGGGCGGGCTGCTCGAAAAGGATTTCGATTGCCATGTGATTTACGCGGAAGACGGTGCCGTAGCGATGCGAGCGATCGCCGACAGCCTGCCGGACTTGGTCGTCACTGACATGGTCATGCCCAATCTCGATGGCTTGCGATTGGTCGAAGCGATCAAAAAGGATTACCCGCTGATTCCGGTCATCATCATGACTGCTGTTGGCAGCGAAGAGACGGCTGTGCAAGCTCTCAAAGTGGGGGCCGCCAGTTACGTTCCGAAGCGCCGACTCGTGCAAAGCTTAGTGGAGACCTGCCGTTTAGTGCTGCGAGTCGCCGACGATACTCGCAATGTTTCGCGACTTCTCATACATCGTACGGATCAAGCGGACTTCAAATTCTCACTGGAAAATGATCTGTCTTTGCTCGCCGCCGTTGTCGCATACATGCAGCAAACGATGCGAGCGATGGGACTCTTCGACGAAGCAGAGCGAATGCGAATTGGGATCGCACTGGAAGAAGTGCTGCTCAACGCAATGTTTCATGGCAACCTCGAACTTTCGTCTTCGTTGCGTGAAGACGACGAGAAGCCAACGTATCACGAACTTGCCCGTACTCGCGAGAAGGTCATGCCCTATTGCGAACGACGGATTTTCTTTGAAGCGAAGCTATCACCCACAGCCGCAGAATTCACGATTTGCGATCAAGGACTGGGCTTTAATCCCAAAGACCTACCTGATCCGACTGACCCTGCTAACTTAAATCGAGTCTCCGGTCGCGGTCTGCTGTTGATGCACACATTTATGGATGAAGTGGCTTTCAACGAAACCGGAAACAAAGTCCGACTGCTGAAAAAGCCCCATCGCAATAAACCGCATGAAGAAAGCGACGCCGAAATTCAGACCGCGTTTGCGATCACGAAAGAGAATGATTGAAGCCGCGAGTACTGAGCCGTTCAAACTGAGCTGGTTTTTCAACGCAAAGCTGCTCAGCTTCAGTGCGTATTTTCCCGCAGCGAGGTTTGCGATCGTTTGGACTACCTCGCAAAAAAATAGCCACAAGCTGGCAGCTTGTGGCTATAAAATGGACACAACTGTTAGTAGCGATAATGCTCTGGCTTGTACGGGCCTTCGGCTGGGACACCGAGGTATTCAGATTGCTCTTTGGTGAGCCTTGTCAGCTTCACACCGAGCTTTTCCAAGTGGAGCCGTGCGACTTCTTCATCAAGTCTCTTCGGCAGACGATGCACGCCGATTTCATAAGCGTCTGGCTCGGACCAGATCGCCATTTGGGCGATGACTTGATTCGTGAAGCTGTTGGACATCACGAACGATGAGTGACCAGTCGCGCAGCCAAGATTTACGAGTCGACCTTCGGCCAGCACGATGATCGCTTTGCCGT
The DNA here is from genome assembly GCA_026400935.1 of Planctomycetia bacterium. Taxonomy (GTDB): domain Bacteria; phylum Planctomycetota; class Planctomycetia; order Planctomycetales; family Planctomycetaceae; genus SXKJ01. The sequence goes on from JAPLNX010000189.1 coordinate 8,484, forward strand.
CCGGATAAACCCATTTATCCACTTGCGGCTTGATTTCAATACGATTTACGTCGCCTCGTCGCTTCAGATGGCCGACGTCGATTTCACTGTCGAAGTGACCGATGTTGCAGACGATCGCGTGATGCTTCATGCGGTCCAGATGCTCGCCACGGATCACATCGCTGCAACCGGTTGTGGTGACGAAGATGTCGCCGCGAGAGGCCGCCTCTTCCATCGTGGTGACTTCATAGCTTTCCATCGCCGCTTGTAACGCGCAGATTGGATCGATCTCGGTCACCAATACACGAGCGCCGAGGCTCTTCATGGCGTGAGCACACCCCTTGCCGACGTCACCGTATCCAGCGATGACGACAACTTTGCCAGCGATCATGACGTCAGTCGCACGCTTGATTCCGTCCGCCAGTGATTCGCGGCATCCGTAGAGATTGTCGAACTTGCTCTTCGTCACGCTGTCGTTGACATTAATTGCTGGGAACAGCAGCGATCCCGCTTCGTGCATCTGGTAAAGACGATGAACGCCAGTTGTAGTTTCCTCGGTCACGCCGCGAACGTTTTCGGCGATGCGGCGGAAGAAGCTGTTGTCTTCGGCCTGAATCTTCGCGAGCAACTTGAGGATCACCGCGTACTCTTCGTTGGTCGCGGTCGTAGCGTCCGGCACGCATTCAGACTTCTCGAACTCAACCCCTTTGTGAACCAACAATGTCGCGTCGCCGCCATCGTCGAGGATCATGTTCGGAGTGCCGCCATCCGGCCAACGGAAAAGTTGATCGGTACACCACCAGTATTCTTCGAGTGATTCGCCTTTCCAGGCGAAGACTGGAACCCCTTGAGGATTCGTCGGAGTCCCGTTTCTGCCCACTGCTACAGCGGCGGCCGCTTCGTCCTGAGTCGAAAAGATATTGCACGAGGCCCAACGAACTTGAGCACCCAGTTCAGTCAACGTCTCGATCAGGACCGCCGTCTCAATCGTCATGTGCAAACTGCCGGCAATGCGTGCTCCCGTGAGCGGCTTTTGCTTGCCGTATTTCGCTCGCAACGCCATCAAGCCTGGCATTTCGACTTCGGCCAATTCAATCTTCTTGCGGCCCAAATCAGCGAGGTTGATGTCTCGAACTTGATACGGCAGAGCTTTGGTTGTGTTGGGAGCTTGGGGAACAAGCGTGGCAGACATGTGAAAGAATTCCTTGGGTTCATTCGGCAAAATTGAGGCCACATTCGACAACGTCGAACGTTCGGCGACGTAAAATCGGCCTCGCCAGAGGCAAAGGCGGAGTAAGTTAAGTGATGATTCGGCAATCAGCAACCAAGCTCTTCGCAGCGGTTGAGCCTTGTTTCCGAACCACCATAGAATCCGCCTCCCGCACACACGACGTGTGCAGAGTAGAAAGAACCGTCAATGCACATTCGAGATAACTACGGATCTGGAAAATTTGGACTGTCGATTGAGATATTTCCGCCAAAGACATCTGCCGGTGATGTGGCCCTGTTTGAATCGCTCGATCGTCTCATCGCGTTTAATCCAGGATTTGTCTCTTGCACCTACGGAGCCGGAGGCAGCACAAGTAAACGAACGGTCGAATTGTGCGTTGAGATCCAACGACGCTATGCCGTCTCGGCTACATCGCATTTCACATGCGTTGGTTCGACGCGTGATGAGCTCATCAACTGGCTGAACTACGCTCGCCAAAGTGGGATTCAAAACTTCATGGCGCTTCGCGGCGACCCACCGGTTGGTCAGGCTGACTTCAAGCCGGTTGACGGAGGTTTGCGTTACGCCAATGAATTGGTGGCATTGATTCGCGAAAATTTCGCCGCCATGGGAATCGGCGTTGGTGGCTATCCGGAGAAGCATCCGGAAGCGTCTGATGCCGAAACTGATTTGAATAACCTCAAACGCAAAGTCGATGCCGGAGCGGATGCGATCTTTACGCAGCTCTTTTTTGTGAACGACAACTTCTATCGCTTTCGTGACCGATGCGAGCAAGCGGGGATTCGCATTCCAATTATTCCAGGCATCATGCCGGTGACGGAGTTCGCTCGAATTAAACGCATCACCGCGTTATGTGGTGCTGTCTTTCCGACTGAACTGTCATCGCAACTCGAAGCCGTTCAAACTGAGGAGGCCGCGCAGTTCGATATCGGAGTGAAATGGGCCATTCAACAATGTCGCGACTTGGTCCAACACGGTGCCCCCGGTTTGCATTTCTATGCACTCAACAAGTCTCCGGCCTGCGAGAAAATTCTTTCGGCACTCGGCTGATCGTTGGTTTAAGCACCTTGCTTGCGAGCCATCAAACATCCGAACAAACTGACTCCTTCGGCTGTCATTCATTGCTTTCTGAGGAACCCACCATGAGTTGTCGGCGATCTATGGCTGTTGCGGTTTTAGTCTTCGCATCAATGTTGTTGACAGGCCGCTCTTCGGTCGCGGCGGATGCTCCGTTGGTCGCCACGAGCGTTAGCCAAGTCGATCGCGATTATTGGTTCCAGGGTGAGTATCTCGGCAGCGCAAGGAACTCATGCGGCAAATGCCAGGCGATGGGTCTGCAAGTCGTGGCTCTCGGCAAGAACGATTTCCAAGCGGTGTTGTTTACCGGTGGTCTGCCTGGAGGAGGCTGGTGGTCTGGCATGGAGCAGCGTGAGTTCAAAGGGAGCCGCGATGGAGACGTGCTTCGATTAATCGGCGATTCGCAGCGAATCGAGATTCGGAAGAGCACGGCGGCGATTCAATCGGTTTATCAACCGCCAACACCTGGTAGCGAGCAAGTTGTTTCGGTCGGCGAACTGATGCGAGTCGAACGTCGCAGCCAAACGCTCGGACTGCAAGCCCCCGCCGGAGCGACGGTTCTTTTCGACGGAACAAACACAGATCACTGGAAGAATGGCCGAATCACCGACGACGGACTGTTGATGATTGGCCCTGAGACCAAGCAACACTTTCGCGACTTTCACATGCACATCGAATTTCAATTGCCGTACATACCTGCCGCTCGCGGGCAAGGTCGAGCCAACAGCGGCGTTTACATTCAAAGTCGCTATGAAGTCCAAGTCCTCGATTCGTTTGGCCTAAAAGGTGAGTTCAACGAGTGCGCGTCGCTGTACCGCTTCAAGGCCCCGGACACGAATCTCTGCTTCCCGCCGCTCGTTTGGCAAACCTACGACATCGAGTTTCAGTCGCCGACCTTTGATGAAAACAAGAAGAAGGTCTGCCCTGGCACGGTTTCGGTCTTTCACAATGGCGTCTTGGTGCAGAACCGAGTTGAGCTAGCGAATAAGACGGGCGGCGGTGCTGCGGAAGGAACGATCGGTTTACCGACGAAGCTGCAAGACCACGGCAATCCCGTTCGCTTCCGCAACATTTGGCTGATCAACCGCAGTAGCAATAGCGGAAATCAACTTGGTGTCACCTCAGCCAATTGAAAGTGATTTGATGCAAACGCGACGGCTGGGAAAAACGGGACTCGATGTCACGCCGTTAGGGTTTGGCTCTTTCAAAATCGGGCGAAACGAGAAGATCAAGTACGCCCAGGCTTACGATCTTCCGGACGATACAACGACAGAGCGGTTGCTGAACGGCGTCTTGGATTCCGGTATCAATCTGATCGACACGGCACCGGCGTATGGCCTGGGTGAAGAGCGGATCGGTCGCTTCTTATCGCATCGACGACAGGACTTCGTGCTCTCCACGAAAGTCGGCGAACGGTTTGAGCGAGGTGAGTCGCATTACGACTTCTCCGGCGCGGGCGTGCGAGCGAGCGTTGCCGAAAGTTTACGTCGCTTGCGGACGGACGTCATCGACATGCTTTTCGTGCATGCGCACGGTGATGACGTCACGATTCAGCAGCACGGAGATTTGATCCTCACACTGCAAAAGTTGAAACAAGCCGGATATGTCCGCTGCCTCGGCTTTTCGGGAAAGACGATTGCCGGAGCGACGGCGGCGCTGGATTGGGCGGACGTGCTGATGGTGGAGTATCACCTCAACGATGAGTCGCACGCGGAAGTCATTCAGGTCGCAGCGAGTCGAGGAATTGGCATCATCGTGAAGAAGGGTCTTGCGTCAGGAGCCTTGCCCGCAGCCGATGCGCTTCGGTTTGTACTGTCGAACTCGAATGTCAGCAGCGTGATCGTCGGCGGCCTGAGCTTGGAACACGTGCAAGTAAATATCGCTGTGGCAGCCTCTCTTGAGGGTTGAACGGTGATTGCTCATGAGTCATTGTTGCATCGACCGCATCTCTTCACCGTCTGCTCCACTTCTCTGATGACTCCTCTCGAATAACGACGCAACATGATTGACACCGTCTGGGCCGATGCACATGCAAAATTGGACCGACTTAAACGCAACCTCGCGACGGTCATCGAAGGGAAGACGCACTGCATCGACATCTTGACGATCGCACTGCTCGCGGGTGGTTCGGTATTGATGGAAGATGTGCCCGGCGTCGGTAAGACAACCCTGGCCAAAGCACTCGCCCGATCCATCGACCTGAGCTTTCATCGCATTCAGTTCACTCCCGATTTGCTGCCTGCCGACATTCTTGGTTCGTCGATCTACAACCCGAACGATGGCTCGTTTTCGTTTCGCAAAGGGCCGATCTTTTGTCACGTTCTGCTGGCAGACGAAATCAATCGAGCGTCACCGCGAACGCAATCAGCGCTCTTAGAAGCAATGAGTGAATCGCAAGCGACCATTGAAGGAGAACGGCACGTTCTCGCGGAACCGTTCATCGTCTTGGCGACACAAAACCCGGTTGAGTTTCACGGGACTTACCCGTTGCCCGAAGCGCAGCTCGATCGCTTTTTAGTGTTGCTCGATTTGGGTTACCCAGACATGGAGACCGAAGTCGGAATCTTGTTTGCTCACCAAGAGGTCGATCCGCTCGACAGCTTACAGCCTGTTCTAACCGGCGATGAACTCGTGGCAATTCAGCACGAAGTGCGGCATGTGAGAGTGGAGCCAACGGTTGCTCGCTACATCGTAGAGATCGTCAATCAAACTCGTCACGAGCCACGACTGAAACTTGGCGTGAGTCCGCGCGGATCGTTGATGCTCTTCCGAGCGGCTCAAGCCGCTGCGTTCGCAAAGGGTCGGAACTATGTCATTCCTGACGATGTCCAAGAGCTCGCGATCTACGTCCTGCCACACCGAGTGATTCTGACTCCTCAAACCAAATACGGCGGCGTATCCAAGAGCAACTTGATCGCAGATATCCTAAAAAGAGTCCCGGTGCCGACTTGATGATTTTACCGCACGGCGTAGACAGACGCGCTACGGTGTGATGATTTCGGGTACCGCGCGTGCTTGCGATCTGCGGAAAGAGCGACATCCTCTCATGAAAGCTCAGTATGTTTCTCGGCATTGAAATTGGCGGCACGAAGTTGCAGCTTGGAGTAGGGACAGGCAACGGGCCGCCGTTAGTTGCGATGGAACGTCGCGTCGTCGATCGCGCAAAAGGGGCGGCAGCAATTCGCGATCAAATATTGGAAGCAGGACGATCGCTGCTCTGTCGGTATCCGGTGCAAGGAATCGGATATGGTTTCGGCGGCCCGGTGAACTCAGCGACCGGTCGAGTGATCACGAGCCATCAAGTCGCCGGTTGGACTGACTTTCCCATTGTGGAATGGACTCGCGAAGCATTCGGCCTGCCAGTTCGTCTTGGAAACGACTGCGATGCCGCAGCACTCGCCGAAGCAACTTACGGTGCTGGTCGTGGAGCGGGAACGGTCTTCTATATCACCGTTGGAACCGGAATCGGTGGCGGCTTGGTGATTGATGGAAAAATGCAAGGTGCCGGACGAATGGCGATCGCAGAGATCGGTCACTTGCGTCCGGGACCACTGGCCGATGACTCACATCACACCGTTGAATCGCTTGCTGCCGGACCGGGAATTGAAGCGGCAGCTCGCGCACTTTTGACCGGCGAAAAACAACATCCACTGATCGTCGATGGAGCGTTTCACTCGGCGGACGTTTCGATTCAATGGCCCGACAAAGCACCGGCAGACAAGGCATATGCTGACACCGAAGACTTACTCAGCCGTTGTTTGGGAAACGTCGAACAACTGACGGGCAAAATGGTGGCGCAGTCTGCTGCGAACGGAAATCTCATCGCGTTAGCTGCGTTACACCAGATGCACGTGACGCTCGGCTGGGCGATCGGACAAATGGTGACGCTGTTGTCACCGCATGTCGTCGTGATTGGCGGTGGAGTGTCGTTGATGGGTAACGAACTCTTCTTTGAACCGTTGCGAAAACAAGTTCGACGTTTTGTGTTTCCTCCGCTGGCCGACTCAGTCAGAATCGTGCCCGCTGAGTTGGATGAAGAAGTTGTCGTGCATGGAGCGATCGCCTTAGCAGCTCAAGCGAGGTAAGGGTGTCAGCAGATGAGAGTCGCCGTGACTTGCGAATGCGGACACGTGACCGAACCCGACACGCACGACGTGTCGCACGAGCCGACGCACGCATCGCCACAAGTCGATGGTCCGGCGATTCGGTTCTGCTCGCAATGTGGTCGATCGCTAGCGGCAGCAACACCGCTGCTGAATGCACCGCCCGTCGATACCTCCTTGGGACCGCGGACTTTCCAGCAGTTGTGGCAATCGCGTCTGAACGCGACCGCGGAAACGACAGCAGAGACTCCGAGTGGTCCCGACCTCCTAGAAACAACGCTGTCGCAAAAGGCTTTGAATGATTCCGTCGATAGCACAGCTGAAATTGCGAGTTCCGGCAGACGCAGCTTATGGGCCGTGATGAGTGGTGGCGCTGACCCTTCACACAAAGAGGATCGAGCCGCCGAGAAACCATCAACGACTTCAGTCCCAGATCGCAATTTGGAAGTCGCACCATCCTCCCACACAACATCAGCAACCAACGCTGCAGAGCCGAGCAAGCCCAAAGGTTTGTGGAGCGTGATGTCCGCTTCAATGCCAGTCGCTGCAGCGCCAGCAACAGTGAGTGAGCCACAAGTTGATCCGATATCACCGACCTCGAATGACAAATTCCAATCGACGTCCTCAATCGTTCAGGAAGCACCGCCGAATTCAATGACTCGGCCAATGAATCCGGTCGCGACCGCCACACAATCTCACGGAACAACTCAGCCAAGCTCGACCTCGTCGAGCACCGCACAACCAATTCGACCATCTTTGCTAGGGCTGAGGCGATTGAGTGCGGGACCGATCGACGAAACTGAAGATTTCGGTGCTGAATGGTCTTGGCAGGCGATCGCTGCTTTGGTTCTCGGAATTGCGGCCGTCCTTTTGGCAGCACTGAGCCTTAAACCTGGATGGCTTGTGCGCCTTCCATCATTGGCCGTGGGCATCATTGCCTTGATGGTCGGCTTCACGGCCATCGGCGACGTGCAGCGAGCTCGCGGTCAATTGAAAGGCCGCTTCGCTGCCGTGATCGGCATCGTTCTCGGAGCACTTGGTTTGTTACTGGCCCCGATGTTGTTCGCACGTTTGGGAGACTCCTGGCGAGAAAATTCCGGGCGCGAAGTGATTGCAACTCGGCTGCGACAGATCGGCACGGCGCTCGATCAGCATCACACTCAGCACAGCCACTTTCCGCCCGCCGTGATTTATTCCAAACGAGTGAACGCGAAGCAGCCGCTACATGGTTGGATGACTTCGCTGTTGCCGTTTCTCGGGCATGAGCCGACTCATCGTCGCATCGACCTCACACAGCCGTTCGACTCGCCAACCAATATTGCCCCGATGCAGCAGATCATTCCTGAATTCCTTATTCCTGGTCGTAAACCGGTTCGTTCACAGCGAGGACTTGGACTCACTCACTTTGCAGGGGTCGGTGGCGAAGTGGTGAACGAACAAGTCGGCTTGATGCACCTCGGTATCTTTGCGGAAGAAGGAGCCGTGCGTCGCGAACAAATCACCGACGGGCTAGCTCAAACCATCGTCGTCGGCGAAATCGTTGATCCGCTGCCTGCCTGGGGTGAGCCAGGAAACTTGCGATCCATCGGCAACGGCTTGAACAAGCAATTTCACGGCTTCGGTAACCCAGCCGGAACTGGTGCCACATTTTTGCACGGCGATGGCTCAGTGAAGTTCTACTCCAACAAAACCGACCGGCGCTTGTTGCAACAGTTAGAAACTCGCGACGGAGGCAACTAGCCTTCAATGCCTTCCCCACTGAGCTTGCCTCAGTGGCACGCGGGCTTTTGCACTATGCAGTGCTGCATTTCAGATGAAGGCGGTCATAGGGCAAAAGCCTGAATCGACCGAGACAAGCTCGGCGGGATTTGTGACATCGCTTGTTTGAGGATTAGCACGGCATCACCGCGTTTCGCGGATGGTCGAGTTCGCCTTAACTAACCGGGCGGTTCGTCATCGTCGAGACCTCAATCAGCAACCGTCAAAAACTCGCGAACGTAAGGCATCAGGAGCAAATCGACGAGTTCTTTTTCGACTGTTTGGGCAGTCGGGTTCTGTAGCGTTTGTCGGACCTCGGCCACGATCAGTTTTGCAAAGTGCTTGCGAGCGCGACGCAGTTGCTGCCGAAAAGCGTCAGCTCGCAACGGGCGACCGAGTTGTTCAGCGAACTGAGTCGCGAGTTCCTCGGAACTCTTTTGCGGATGGTCGGTGTGCAACCGTAGCACGGAATAAAACCCGTTGTCCTTGGTCTGTTGTTGATACAGTTCCAACGATTGCCAAGCTCGCTCCAAGACACAACTTTGCCATTCATGAGTCCAGGCGAGGTCTGCATCAGAATCCGGTTGGATGATAGAGGCCAGCATCTCTTCGCTCAGCTCCACCGCGCGTCGTTTTCGCAGATGACTGATCGCGACGTATCTCACAGCGGACTTCAAGTAATCGCGAAACCTTCCACGCGAGACATTCTCCGGACAGAAGCTTTTGTCGAAGACGCGGACTAAAAAATCTTGTGCGACCTCTTCAGCATCATGGGGGTCTCGAACAATCGCGGCGACATATTTTTGAATCGCGCGAGCGTACCTCATCACGAACTGCACCGGGTTGCTGATCATTGGCCAGCACGTCGAGATTTGTTCGAGCACCGACTTCGGTGTGACCTGATTCATTCAGTCGATCCCTTGCTCTCTTTTTTAACACTCCAAATCTGTACGTAGCCGCGTGAGTATTTCGCGTCACCGCCGCAGGTCACGATCTGACACCCATCAGGCGAGACGGCCATATTCGTCGCTCCCGATTTGGTTTCCTGCTGGAATCGCCCTACGACGGTGTCATCCGCAATCGCATAAGATCGTATGACCCCGTCCCATTCGCCGTTGACGATTACGGAGTCCGAACCGACGACTGCAATCGAACGAACGTTTCGTCCAATGCTCGACTTCAAGGGGCGGCTTGCTGAGTTTTTTTCGCTGAAATTCCAGACGAACAGACCTTCGTTGTTGTGTGCGCCAAAAATCAAACGATCTTGTTGCGGCAGAAACGTCACGCTCATCAAATCGTGGGCTTGATCTCCTCTCACCGCGTGAAGCAGACCGTTTTCTGCATTCCAAACTCCCACGGTCTTGGACCAACTCGTCGCCGCAAGCCACCGGCTGTCAGGAGAAAAAGTAACGCAATGCACCATGTAACTGGGCATCTCACGCCGTTCGTCCGAGTTCGTCACCTCGCCAATGCGACGAGCTCCTTGAGAATTAAGTTCATACAACTCGATCGAGTTCGCAGCGCCGACAGCCAGTCGTTCGCCATTCGGGCTGATCGCCAATGACATGATCGGTGAGGGCAATTTTGATACTTCGATCGCAGGTTGTCGTGATTCGATCTCCCACAACCAAAGAATCTGGTCTTCGCCGCCGGCTGCGAGCCAACGTTTGCTTGCGGCGACGGCATGAACGTCTTTGGCTTTCGACAGGAACTCGCGAGTCATTTTCCGTTCAGAGATATTCCATTGCCGAACACCACCATCGCGAGAAGCGGAGAAGACCGATTTGCCGTCGTGCGAAAACGCCACACCACGAACTTCGCTCTCAATTCCGGGCAGTTCACCCACAAAACTCAATGTCTCGACATTCGAGGCCGAACCCAAACGCGAGTTGTTCGCTGAAGGGCTTAAACCAAGTGACCTCGTGTTTGACGAATTCGCCGATTCATTACCAAGTTGAGCGGTTTCTCGCGAATACCAAAACCAGATACCGATCCCAATCGCAAACAGAGCGGTCAATACGATAGCTACGTTGCGTATATTAGTCCGAGGGATCCAATCCGGCCAACGAACGCTTGAAGAGAGTGTCGCAGTCGGATTGTCGGCACGTGCCATCCCTGCGGTCTGTTGATTCACCGTGGTAGGCAAGTTGACCACGAGTGAATCAACCGGCGCTGTCGCTCCGGTGGCAATATTTCCAACCTCAGAAGTTCCCGGAAGCACGAAATTCGTTTGCCGCACACTGAGCAATAATGCGTTCAATGCCGCCAGCATTTCCTTCGCTGAAGCGAAACGATCTGCTCGGCTCTTCGCCATAGATTTTGCAACAATCGCCGCACATTCCTCAGGCAACTCGGCACGTATTGAGCGTGGGTCAGGAACTGGCTTTGAACAATGCGCGAACATGATTTGCATCGGTTGCGAATCGGGATAAGGAGGTTGTCTCGTCAACAATGTGAAATAAGTCGCGCCTAGCGAATACAAATCGCTACGTGCATCCGTCGGTTCGCCTCGACACTGCTCAGGACTCATGTAATGCGGCGTCCCTAGGATCATTCCGGATTTTGTGACTGATTCCTTTGCGGTCAGTGAATCATCCGCCGCTTTCGCCAAACCAAAGTCCGCCAATTTCACCAGTCCATCGTTCGTACGCATGATGTTGGACGGCTTAATATCTCGATGGACTAGCCCCGCTTCATGCGCAGCAACCAAACCTCGGCAGGCATCTGCAATCAATTGAGTCGCTTCAGGCCACGGTAAACATTCTAGAGAGATCAACTCGGCTGCGGTCTTTCCTTTGACCAACTCCATCACCAGAAAGCACAAGCCTCTCTGTTGATCGACATCATGGACCGCGACCACGTTTGGGTGATTCAGGCGAGCGGCCACTCGTGCTTCTCGAAAGAATCGCTTTACAGCATCAGCGTTCGACGCCATTGCCTTCGGAAGCACTTTGATTGCAACGTCTCGTCGCAGCCGAGTGTCCGTTGCCAAGTAGACAATGCCCATCCCTCCCTGCCCCAGACGGGATTGCAACAAATACTTGCCTAGTTTTCTGTCGTCATCGATCGCCATGCAAAAGGTATATCTCACAAACGGTCTGACCGCGAAGCGAAGCACTCCAACACGCCATCCGATTCTGCAATTTGACGACTCAGAATCGCACGAATCGGCCAGAAATCATGTCAATTCCGTTTGTTGATCGTCGTCTTTCATCTCGCCAAGGCCAACGAGTCGCATCAACTCCAGCGCATTGCTGCGACGGACGACCCCGGGACGAAGTTGGTAATCAAACGTCATGCGACCAGCTTCCAACCGGTCCTCAAAGTGGACGTTCAATGCGATCGAACCCAACTGCCCGACGATGTCCGTCAACGCGAGATCGTGCGTTGTCACAAGTCCCACCGCACCACGATCAAGTAATCGGCGGATGATCCCTTCTGCGCCAACGCGACGGTCATGCGAATTCGTTCCGGGGAGAATTTCATCAATCAAAAACAAAAGCGGAATCGGCCCGCCAGTCCGTTCGACGATTCCTTTGAGCCGCGAGATCACTGCGTAAAACAGCGACGAACCTTCGAGCAGAGAATCGTGAACTCGAATCGAAGAGGCCAAAATCACAGGAGACATCCGCAAGCGTTTTGCTCGCACCGGTGCTCCTGCCAACGCCAGTACAATGTTGCTGCCAATCGTGCGCAACAGCGTGCTTTTGCCGGACATGTTTGAGCCACTAACCATCACCAAGCGTGGCTCGATTCCAAACTGAATGTCATTCCGAACGCACCGCGCTTCTGGAATCAACGGGTGTCCGAGCCCCGTCGCCTCAAAGACCGAGCCAGCGGCTATCACTTCAGCAAACGGATCGCCGGGATGCTCAAAGGCATAACCCGCCAGCGAACTGACCGCCTCGAATTGCCCTACGGCATCCAACCACTGCTCGATATGTGGTCCGACAGAAGCTCGCCATCGTTCGATCGCGTTTGTCAGCCAGATCGGTAAGCAAAGCAAAAACGCAATCGGAGCGAACAACTGATTGTGCAGAGCACTGTCGAGCCAAGCGGAAAGCTTTTGCAGTCGATGAATCTGCCACGAGGGCACATGTCGCTCACTTTCGAGTTGCGAACGTAACGCTGCTAGCAACGGTGTTTGAAAGCGTTCCGCCTCAAGAACGCTCAACACTTGCGACAAAATCGCCAAACCAGAATTCGCCCGATCAATATCGTGAGCCACTCGCAATAACGAATCTTTCAATGCGAAGTGCATCAATAACTCAATAATTGCAACACCGATCAACAATGCCAACGGCCATCCCAACGCCATCCAACCGAAACCACACACGATCGCCGCGATACCGAACACTCCAGACGCGATCAACCACGCTCGTGACAATAAGTGCGGCGGCTGAGCAGCCCAGGTGAGCAACTGATTTTGATCCAGCGAGTCATGCACCTCGGCCGGAAGCAACGCCAGGTTCTCTCGGAGATCAACTCGATCACGCAACTCCGTGATCGCTCTCTGACGAAAGTCGATCACCGTTGAACTCGCTGCTTGGCGCAACCAGTCAGACAAGACATCTTCACCAAGCCTCGTGCGGGCTCGACAAAGGAGTTGAAACAGCGAACCTTTTCCGAATAAATCTAAGTCGCATTCATACGGATGATGCTCGTCAACGTACCGCTCGCCCGTGTTTCCCGATTCGAGCCAGCGATCATCCAAACGATCCAGATTCTGTTCGTGATAAACGATCCCGCGCCGACAACGGTCCAACTGCCGGGAGACCGATTCGTGTTTCACGACCGCAACAAGAAATCCCGCGATCGGCAACAAGCACAGCCACCAATTGAATTCGGCAACGTTAAGCCCCCAAGTGATCAAGCCAACTTCGGCCACGAAGAGTGTCGCTCGAGTGAGTGACAAACGCCGATCCGCGACCGACAGTACTTGCACTCGCTGAGCAAACTCGGCCTGACGTCGTTGACACTCCGCGCGAGGAATATCCAGCAAGCAGCCACTCTCTGCGGGCAACGCTGTTGAACGAGAAGACGCAGTATTCGATACGTGTGCAGCCAACTTCACAAATCCGTTTGAATGCGATTCAAAGAAAAAGTAGACCGGTCACTCCGTGGCCGGAATCATCGAGCCACGAAGTGACTCGTCTACCTTGAGGAACGCTATCTTCTGCCGCTCAGCGAAGCGAGTCTCTCAACGGCAACACCACAATCCGGCAATGCTCAAGTTGCTGCTACCAATCGCACCGCTAATGCGAGTCGTGAATCATCTTCTGGAAGAACGCTCCGCAGATCTAGCAAGACCGCCTCTTGTTTGATCCGACCGACGACACGAATCGTCCCCAACCGCAGCCGTTGAGCGAGTTCATTCGCCGACAACGAGTGATGCCGTAACAGCAACACGATCGTCGGCAACTCGACACCGGGCAACGAGCCACCACCAACAGCGGCAGTACTTTGCTCTAACGAAATGTCGAACGCAGAAACCACACCAATCTTTGCCAAGATGTCATCACCTCGTTGCCGAAGTTCGGGCAACTGAGCGTTCAACATCGCTAGCGTCGGGATCTCGGTCGTTGCAGTGCCTCGCAAATAAGGATCGAGCGTCGCCTGCAGTGCGGCCAACGTCAGCTTGCCAACCCGAACCGCTCGCGCGAGTGGGTGACGTCGAATTCGATCGACAAACTGACTCTTTCCCAAAATGATTCCGCACTGTGGCCCGCCTAACAGCTTGTCACCACTACCAAGCACAATGTCAGCACCAGCAGCCAGACTGTTTTGAAATGTCGGTTCAGCCGGAAGCCCGAACTGCGTGACATCCACCAACGCGCCGCTTCCAATGTCGTCAATCGTAATCGCACCACGATCATGTGCCATTAAAACTAACTCCGCGATCGAAGGAGTCTCGCTAAAGCCAAGGATGCGATAGTTTGACGGATGAACGTGCATTAGAGCGACGGTGTTTGCCGAGTAAGCCCGTCGATAATCATCAAGGTGAGTTCGATTTGTTGTCCCCACTTCTCGCAACACGGCACCACTCAAACTGAAAATGTCGGGCAACCGAAATGACCCACCAATTTCTATCAACTGCCCGCGGGAGATGACCACTTCTCGCCCTGCACACAACACTTGCAACGTCAGCAAAGTCGCCGCAGCGTTGTTATTGACGATCAATGCGTCCTCGCTACCGGTCAGCGTGCGAAATGCAGATTCCAATTGATACCCGCGATAACGCCGGTCGGATGTTTCCAAATCGACCTCCACGTTGCAGTGGCCGCCAAGTTCCAGAAGCGATTGCCGGGCAGCAATAGACAACGGAGCGCGACCAAGTCCCGTATGCAACACGACTCCGGTTGCGTTGATCACTCGGCAAAGCTGTCGATGTCGTGTTGCTAGTGCCTGTTCCACTACCTGCTCGGCCAACCGATCGGTCCACTCTGTCCGAACTTTCGGCTGCGATTTCGGTTCTTCGCTTGTCGGATGTTCGGCCATCGAATTCCCGGCCATTAAACCGAGGATGCATTCCCGCGCGTTTTGCAAAGCTTCTCGAACCCAACTCAACACCAGTTCGCGTCCATGCTCGGCAACCAATGGCGTCACTGACAAGTGTTCCAAGACATCTTGAACTGGCGGCAAATTTTTCAGAGGTTCAGGCGGCATCGAGTAAGTCTCGCGAAATTTGGAAGCGACGTATTGTCCGGGGTTTACCTCGCGAAGCCAGTCTCCTGATTACGATGATTTTTCCAGATAGGCCCAGTTTTCATTTGCGGAACCAGGGAACGACGATTATCGTCATCTCACTAATCGTGGGTTATTGACCCACAGCGATCTTTGGAAATTGGTTGATTGTGGGTTTTGAGCCCAATAGGATGTCTCGCATGTCAGGCGAGATCTTTATCACCGGAGAAGCGAAGCGAACGATTGACGATCGTTTCCGAGTCACGTTGCCCTCTGAAATGGCAGAGGTAATCTCCGATTCAGACGGCAATTGCATTCTGGCGAAAGAGCGATCCGGCTGCCTCAGTTTGTGGCGAGCTGCGGACTGGCAAAAGCGGATTGATGATGGCGTCGCGCTGATCAAACAGAAAATTCAAACCGGCCGCATGGAATCGCGTTGGAGCGATGTTCAGCGACTAGGGCGAATGCTCTCCACTCGATATCGCACCGTCTCGTTGGCAAACCGCTCCCGACTGTTAATACCAGAAGGTTTTCGGGAATTCTTGGAAGTCCCCGTGAATCACGACGTGATGATCGTGGGCGCGGCGATTTGTGTGGAAATCTGGAGCCCCGCAGCATGGCTGGAAGCGCTTCGTGAAGACATGCCAAAATTCGGACCTTTGTTCACTGAACTCTCGGCGTAATTACTAATGACTTTGGGACTTATCTTCCACTCGCGAAACGTGGTCAGGGAGGACCGAGCTGTTGTTGCGCGAGTGGAAAATGAGCCTTAAAGTTGCAACTTCGAAGTGAGGGCGAAGGTTCCAAAACGTTTGGATTGGATGGGCTTGCGAAGCGTCCGTATTCACTGACACTTCGGGTTAAAAAGAGCAAAGTTAGAAACACAAAACCCACACGGGCAACCACCTCGCATGCCCGGTTCGAGAATGAGAAGCAAGACTCACTCAGTGTCTTTAAGTCTTTTATCCCGCTCACCCCGACTGAGCCTCCAAGGCACCACGGATGGCTCACAAGGCAGGGATGCCGCTACTCTCTCGACCGGGCATGTGCTTTTTGTTTTGCGGAAATGACCGGCACTTTGACGCATCAGAGCTTGTTGATTTGGCCGATTAACAGCAGAATGATTCGTCCTTCAATGGTCGATCCCGCCACAAAACCCACCGCTTCTAACTCGGAGTGCCCGCCATGTTGTGTTTCTTCGGCGAACATCAGCGCAACTGCGATTCAGTTTCTCGGCGATCGTTTTTGCAACTCGGAGCAATGGGAATCGGCGGCTTAACGCTGGCAGACTTGCTTCGGTTGGAATCGCAAGCGGGAACTAAAGCCTCGAAGAAGTCAGTCATCAACATCATTCTTAGCGGCGGCCCGTCGCATCTCGACACGTTCGATTTGAAGCCGAACGCTCCGTCGGAAATTCGGGGCGAGTTCCGTCCGGTTGCGACCAACGTTCCCGGTTTTGAAATCGCCGAGCACATGCCGAAGTTGGCCACGCTGGCGGATAAGTTTTCGGTTGTACGGTCCATCACGGGAATGAACGACGAACACACGAACTCTCAATCGGACAGCGGCTGGTCAGCGAACTCTTTGCAGTCAATCGGCGGCCGTCCCAGTTTGGGAGCGGTGATGTCAAAGTCTTGGGGGCCAGCTCAGATCACGCCGCATGGAGCCGCTCCGACGTTCGTCGATCTAACGAATGGAGTCACACGCCCTGGATTCCTCGGTCAAGTTCACGCAGCCTTTTCGCCAGACGGTGTCGGTCGCCAGAACTTGACTCTCAACAATCAAGTGACACTGAAACGACTCGATGATCGCAAGGCGTTGCTCAGCGGCTTGAACAGCGTTCGCCAAGGAACCGACTCGCACGGCATGATGAACGCACTCGACAGCTTCACCGATCGAGCAGTCAACCTGATCACGTCCGGCGAAGTCGCGAAAGCGCTCGATCTCAAGCACGAAGATCCACGCACGGTTGCAAAGTACGGCATTGAGAAGGATCAACAAAATCAACGCATGATTTTGGCTCGCCGATTGATTCAAGCGGGGACTCGGTGTGTCACCTTCTCATGGGGTAGCTGGGACACTCACCAAAACAACTTTGGTCACCTGAAGATGCAGTTGCCGAATCTCGACACAGGGCTGAGCGCACTGATTGAAGACCTAGATGCTCATGGCATGCTCGACGACACGATTATCCTGATGTCAGGTGAATTCGGTCGAACTCCGCGGATCAACGGAACAGCAGGTCGAGATCACTGGGCTCGGTCCGCGTTCTTCTACATGGCGGGTGGTGGATTCCGTCACGGTCAAGCAATTGGTTCCACAAACCGACTTGGTGAAGTCGCACACGACCGACCAGTCCATTTCCAAAACGTCTTCTCAACGGTCTACAAGCAACTCGGAATCGACCCAGATGCAATCACGTTGATCGATCCGAATGGTCGCCCGCAATACTTGGTCGACGACCGCAAGGTGATCGCCGAATTGGTGTAATTCAAAGCCAAAAAAAGCCCGGCATTTCATCAAATGTCCGGGCTTTTTTATTTGATGTTAGTTGTAAACCCTCAGAAGTCAGGGACAACTTCACCGACTTCGCGAGTCCAAAGACTTTCCTAAACTTCGCGATCACGATGAGACAAATCAACGGAGGCATCGCTCATCAAAAATCAAAGCGGTCGTCGATTGCACGGCGTTTGTTGACGAATTCCACTTGAGTGATTGAGTTTGATTCGAGTTGTTGTTCGAGGTCTCGCATTTCGCGTTGCTTGATTTGTTTGGCGTGGCTGCGGCTGACGTCATAGTTGATGACTTCAGAGCCTTGGTATCCAGCGACGGGATCCCAAAGGATTGACGTGGGCCACAGCAAAAGATCGGCAACACCCAAACCCCATTGTCGGGTGTAGAATGAGCCGCCACCGGGAAGGATCCCCAGGACTGCACCCAGCGCCGGTTGCTTTTCTTCAACTGCCAATCCGGAGGCTTTCATCGACTGGTATTCGGTTCGTTGGATGCTATTCAAACTGGCGCAGCCGATGGAAATGGTGGTCGCCGCCAAAAGAAACAGGCACACTCCAAGCTTCTTCATCGCAATCGACCTCCTTGAGCACTGCGGAGAAATTTAGTGACCACACTGAACATGGCAGCAATCTCGCAGATTTGCCAAAATGTGGAAACAGCATTCTTCGGCGGGTTTTGCCGTTTCAAAAAGCGTAGTCGAGTCACTCCGTGACTCGAAGATTCCAGTCACGGAGTGACCGGTCCACTTTGGCTCAGCGAATCTTCAAGCTCGCGATGGCGATCAACGCGAGCAACGCAGAGCTGATCCAGAAGCGGACGACGATTTTCATTTCGTGTTCGCCCGCAAAAAGGTAGTGGTTGTGGAGCGGACTGCAGCGCAATAGCCGCTTGCCCGTCAGTTTGAACCAGGCGACTTGAGCGATCACGCTCAAGGTTTCGACGACAAAGATGCCGCCGACGATGACCAGCAAAAATTCCTGCTTCGTCACCAAGGCGGCGAGACCCAGCAACGCGCCGATTGGCAGCGAGCCGGTGTCTCCCATGAAGACTTGGGCGGGATGACAGTTGAACCACAAGAAGCCGAGCATCGCTCCGACTAGCGCGCCCAGTACGATGGCCAATTCACCGGCTCCGGGGATGTGCGGGATGCTGAGGTATTCGGCCAACGTTTTGTGCCCAGCGAGATAGGCCAACACCGTGAAGGCAGACGCAGCGAAGATTGTGCATCCGCTCGCAAGCCCGTCGAGTCCGTCAGTGAGATTCACTCCGTTCGAACTGCCGACCATCACGACAATCGCCCAAAGAACATAGAAGCCGCCCAGCCAAATACCGACGTTTCCGATCGGCCAGATGACTTCTACGCCGCGCGGTTTGTGCCACATCTCAACGCACAGCAAACCGCAAATGCCGATCGCCAGCAGCAATTGAGTCGCGAACTTAGTTCGTGCCGTCAGGCCGTTACGCTTGGTGCTGAGCTTGATCCAGTCGTCCGCCGCTCCCAGCGTGCCGAAGCCAACGGTCGTGATCAACCCGCAAATGACGAAGACGTTTGACAGATTGCCCCACATCAACGTGGCCAATGCAACGGCCCCCATGACGAACAGGCCGCCCATCGTCGGCGTGTTGCTCTTACCGGCATGCAGCTTGTTGAGATGCTCTGAGTCGCTCCCAATCCGTTCGCGAAACCTTCGCTGCAACCAGCGAATGGCCATCGGGCCAAAGATCATGCAGAGCAAAAACGATGTCGCACCAGCAATCGCCGTGCGAGCCGTCAAATAGACGCGCGAATCACCGGAGATATGCTGTTCGAACTTTTCGAGAAACGTGCTGAAATGCTGAAGAAGCCAGACGAGCATAATTGACGATGGTGGAAGAGGGAGGATGGAGGGCGGAAAGAGAAACTTGGCGAGCGAGGTGGAGTCAACTCCCCGGTGGTGTGCACGTCAAACGACTCTCAATAAACCGGGGCGATGACGCCGCCCCGTTCGCCGAGCAGAGTTCTTCGGCCTTCTCACGCATCCAATCACTGACTCGCTCCATGCGCATGCCGCGAGAGCCTTTAATGAGGACGACATCGTTCGGCGCGAGCGTGCAATTGAGGATTGTCAGCAGGATTTCAAAGTCCTCACAGACGGCAACTCGGTTGTTGTGCATGCCACCGTCGTGTGCTCCGCGAATGACATGCTCGGCTTGTTGGCCGAAGGCGAGCACGCCATCCAACTGCGCTGCGGCAGCGATGTGGCCGAGTTCGTAATGACTTTGCACGGCATGTTCGCCGAGCTCCAACATGTCGCCGACAATGAGCAGCTTCTTGTTCGCACCTTGCCAGTCACGTAGCGTTTCGCAGGCGGCGCGCATCGACGAAGGGTTTGCGTTGTACGAATCGTCGATCAGCGTCCACGGCCCAATGCGCTGAACTTGGCAACGTCCAGAGACGGATTGAAAGTTCTGAAAGCCAGCGGCAATTTCAGTCGGCGATAGGCCGATCTCGCGAGCGATCGCCAGCGCGCTCAACGCGGCTCGCAAGAAATGTCGGCCGGTGACGGGAACGTGATAATCAAAGTGATCGACCTCGAACGAAAGCGTTTGATTCGTGACGCGGACATTCGTTGCTTGGATGTGACACTCATCAGACTCGCCGACGAAGTGGACCGAACTGTTCGTTCGAGCGGCCATGTTTCGCGTGACAAGATCATCGCCCGGCAAGACCGCGAAACCGCTGTTCGGCAACGCTTCCAGCAACTCGCCTTTGCCGAGCACAATCCCCTCTTGCGACCCGAAGCCGGAAACATGCGCGAGTCCGATACCCGTTATGACGCCGATTTGTGGCTGCGCGATTTCGGCCAACGCCGCGATTTCACCGACGGCGGACGCACCCATCTCCAACACGGCGAACTCGTGGTCGCGATCAAGCTCTAACAAACTGAGCGGCAGGCCGATGTGGTTGTTGAAATTCTTCAAGCTCCGTACACAACTTCGCGAGCCTGACAGCACCGCGTGAATCATCTCGCGCGTGGTCGTTTTGCCGAAACTCCCTGTGACGCCGATGACGAGACTCTTTTGCTGTGAGCGATACCAGCGCGCGAAATCAGCGAGCGACTTGAGTGTGTCTTCGACGACGATCAGCGGTGCGCTCGTGCCGTGAAAGCCGCCGATTTGCCACGCTTTTTCAGCTTGCATCAGTTGGCTGCGGTTGACGACGACTGCGATCGCGCCTCGCGACCGAGCTTCGGCTAAGAAGTCGTGACCATCGTGATGCTCGCCGCGTAGCGCCCAAAACAAACAACTCGGCGTCACACAACGTGAGTCGATCTCGACACGTGCGAAGTTGCCTGTGTCGTCGGAGCCGTTGATGAGCGTTCCACTAGTCGCGGTAGTCAGCGATGAGAGGGCGATTGGTTGCATGTGTGTTGGACGTCGTTCGTAGGGCGGCCACTCCTGGCCGTTGAGCATAAAAATGACGGGCAAGAGTGCCCATCCTACTGGGGTCAAGTCACTGACATGGTGGAGGATTCTGCTTGCGAATCACGGCTCAACGCAATTTCGTGCCATGCCAACTGCGTGACTTCGCGGTCGTCGAACGGGAATCGTTCGGTACCGATGATCTGTTCTGTTTCGTGCCCTTTGCCTGCGATCAAGACACAATCGCTAGGCAACGCTTGTTCGAGTGCCCAATGAATCGCGGCCCTGCGATCCGGTTCGACATGCAGTGGAGGATCGCTGTCTCCAAATCCGGCGAGAATATCGGCGATGATTTGCTGCGGATCTTCAGTACGAGGGTTGTCGCTCGTCACGACGATGAGGTCAGAACCGAGTACCGCTTGAGCCATCTTCGGACGCTTGCCACGGTCGCGATCTCCGCCGGCACCGAAGACGACGATCAGCCGCCCAGGACTCAACTGGCGCAAATTCGTGACGCAACGCAACAACGCATCTTGTGTGTGCGCGAAATCGACAAATACGTCAAACGGCTGACCGGCGACGACTCGTTCAAAGCGTCCCGGCACGGCACACAGCAACTCAATACCGAGGCCGATGGTCTTCAATGGAATGCCGAAATGATGTGTGGCCGCTGCCGCCGCGAGACAGTTCGCCACGTTGTGGCGGCCGATCAACGGCGTGAAAACTTCTTCCGCTTCGGTTCCACACGCGAGCACAAACCGAGTCCCCGCCGTGGATTCTTCGACGATCGTGGCGGTCAGGTCCGCGTCTTGATCAAGGCCAAACGTCACGATGCGACTGGTCGGAGCGATCTGTTGCAAGATCGCGGAACTGCCGCGATCGTCGGCATTGAGGATGAGAATCCCTTCGGGCTTGAGGTGTTCGACAATCCGAGCCTTTGCGGCGAGATAAGTTTCGTAGTTTTTGTGGTAATCGAAATGGTCCTGCGTGACGTTGGTCACGATGCCGACATCCAGCAACGTGCCGCACGCGCGGCCTTGATCGAGTGCGTGACTCGACAGTTCCATCGCGGCGTGAGTCGAACCGTTATCAACCATCGACTTCAACCAGTGACACAGTGCCGACGAATCAGGCGTTGTTAGGCTCGCTCGTTCGCGCCGCTGGCCGTCACTGTATTCGATCGTGCCGAGCACTCCGGTCTGATGTCCCGCCGCTCGCAAGATCGAGCGGATTAACCAAGTGGTTGTTGTCTTGCCGTTCGTGCCAGTGACTCCCGTGAGGCGGAGTTTTTCCGAAGGATGACCCGCCAGCGCATCGCACAATGTGGCGAACGCTCGACGGACATCCGGGACGATGCACTGCGGCACGGGGAGATCAGGCAATGGCGAATCGAGCAACAGCGCGGTCGCTCCGCGCTGAACGGCGTCGCGAGCGAACTCCTGACCGTTCTGCTTGGTCCCCGGAATTGCGGCGAACAACGAGCCGGCGCTGACGAGATCGCTTCGTTCGGTCGCATGACTAACGAGAACCTCGTCGCTGCCGAGAAGTTGAGCCGTGGGCAAGAGAGCCTTCAGGCTGACCGGCTGAGTAGACGTCGCCGCTGACACGTCGCAGCCTCCTTGCCGTGACACCAGTGAATAACCAGAACTGTGAATGACAAATTAGTGCGTCAGTCTTTAGCGATTGTCGTTTTCCGCTCCGCGAAAAAACGCAATTTCACTGAGTGAAAGTAGACTCAACTGACCAACTATCGAAGACTAGAAACGATTCTGGACGCTCGCTTCATTGTTCCGCAACAAACGAGCCGTCCGAATAGCGGCGGGATTCTCGACATTCATCCAACTGGGTCAAGCTGAGTTTCCAGCACTCACTCAAGGTGTGAGCAATTCTCTGTTGAAACCAGTCACGCCAGGATCTCGCGGACGATGTGGCCATGCACGTCGGTCAAACGAAAATCGCGGCCGCCGAAGCGATACGTCAGGCGTTCGTGGTCGATCCCCAGCAGATGCAGCATCGTTGCGTGCAGGGCGTAGCTCGTGACGATGTTTTCGACCGCGTGATAGCCGTATTCGTCGGTCGCGCCATGAATCATCCCTCCCTTGATGCCGCCTCCGGCGACCCACAGCGAAAACCCTTGCGGATTGTGATCGCGGCCGTCGCTTCCCTGAGCGAACGGCGTGCGGCCGAACTCACCCGACCAGAGCACGATCGTGTCGTCGAGAAGTCCGCGCTGCTTGAGATCTTTCAGCATCGACCGCTCCGCGGCGCACCCAGTCCACCAGCAACGCGATCTCCGCGTCCGGCAACTTTTCGTCCGGCGGCATTGCCAAGTCTTTGTTCGACCGCCGCGCCGCTTTGATCAACAAACTCTCGTCCGGCTTCCCCGGCACAATCGCCGGGCCGGTTTCTCCCCCTTTGACCCAACCGTTGCGCGAATCGAGCGTCAGCCCACCTTGCAGTTCTTTCGCTCGATGACTGTGACACTCGTAACACCGGCGTTCGAGAATCGGCTGGATCTGCTTTTCAAAAAACACTCGCTCGTCATCCGCACGAGCCGGGGCGATGATCAGCCACAAGTTCCTCACTTTTGGCGCGAGCCTTCAGTAGAGCTTCTCGCAATACGCCTTCTCGATCATCGCCTCTAACTCGCCAACCGGCGTTGCGAGGCCGATTTGATCGACCAGAATTTTGCCAAGTGTCGGGAGTTGATCTCGTGCGAGACGATACTCGTCAGTCCACAATCGCGAGCGGATCAGTGCCTTCGCACATTGCAGAAAGGCTTCGCGCACTTCGATCAACAGTCCTGTTTTCGGCACTTTCCCGTTGACCGCGCACGCTTCGAGCAATGTCGAACGGACCACAACTTGTGCCAGGCCGTTGACTCGCAACGTTTCATCAACGCCAGGAACCAAGAAGAGCAACCCCACGTTCGCGTTCTGCAACACGTTCCGCAAACTGTCGATGCGGTTATTGCCGAGCCGATCAGGAATCAGCAACGTGTGTTCGTCGAGCACTCGCACAAATCCCGGTGCATCTCCGCGTGGCGAAACGTCAGCCGTTCCATCGGCTGCTGCGGTTGAGAGACACAGAAACGGAGACCGCTCAATGAAGTTTCGGCAATGCACATCAAGCTGCGACAAGCTCTTGCGCGCAGACAACTCGGAGGGCGCACCGTACAAGGCCCGCAATTCCGCCTCGCTGCTCGCGAAGTCCCATTCATGACCACAGCAGATGCCAGACTTCATTGTGCGGCCTCCTTACGGCAGTCTCACTTGATCTCGCGAATGCGGATGTTTTTGAACTCCGCCCACATCGGCTTTCCGGCGTGAAGTTGTAGAGCCAGGATCCCTTCCGACAACGCTAGGTCAGTGTTGTTGTCCGTGAAGTCGAGAATCAGGCGATCGTTGAGGTAATGCTGAATGTGATTCCCTTTGCCGATGATCACGACATCGTTCCAATCATCGAGCTTAAACAGACTCTTGAATGCTGCTGGATCGACTAAGTCTGACTTGATGACTTTTTTGCCCTCTTTTTCCCAAGTGGCTTGCTCGCCCGCGAGGCAGATTCGTCCGCGCTTTCCACCTTCGTCATAGATGAAACCGCTGACATTGGGGAGTTGCGTCTCGTTGCGGAGTTCGTGCTGATAACCACGCACGACCCATTCATTGCTGACCTTCCCTTCGGTGATGTGTTTAGACCGGTATTGAATCCCGGAGTTGTTCGTGGCATTGCATCGGAACGAAAGTCGCAATTCAAAATCTTTCGTGCGACCTTCTTTCCAAATGATAAACGTGTTCCCCTTTGCCGGATTCGCCTCGGTCGTCTCTCCATGAATGACGCCTTCTTTGACGCTCCACAACCGAGGGTCGCCGTCCCATCCGCTGAGGTCTTTTCCATTAAACAACACCTGCATTCCCGCCACTTCCGCAGGAGCCTTGACCGGTTCATCCGCCGCAAAAAGACTGGCCGGGACCACGAACAGAACAGC
>JAPLNX010000496.1 GCA_026400935.1 Planctomycetia bacterium
ACCTACACCGGCAAACCGACACAATCGCAGCCCGTAGCTCGGTTCTGCCCACCGCACCGGCGCATCACCCGCACCACAAAAATCCAACAAGCCGCACTCCAAATCTAATGGCAGGTTATTTCTTGGTCGTGGCACTAGATCACGTACCCATTAACCACCGCGAATGAAGACGGTCGGTTTAATCGACTAAAAAGCAATTAAACCGACCGTCTCCATGCCGGCAGGGGGCGTTTGATTGGTGGCTAACTACTCGGCTGTCCCTTGAACAGTTTGCGGTCCATGCGCGGCACGAACGGCGTCCAACTCGAGCCCGTGTTGGGATCGTCGGCGATCGTTCGAGCGAACTCGTGAATCTTCGCATCGAGATTGTCGAGGTAATGCAGCGCGATCGCTTCGAGAGTCATCGGGAGCCGGCTACTCCCGAACTCGTAAGTGCCGTGATGGCTGATAATCATGTGCTTGAGCCGCAGTGCGAGTTCTTGCGGGAGTCGCTCGGATGTCATCCGCTCCACTTCGTCGATCTTCTGCGTCAGTATTTCGACGCCGATCATCATATGGCCGAGCAACTGGCCTTCGTCGGTGTAAACGAAAGCATTGTCGATGCTCATTTCGCGGACTTTTCCTAAGTCATGCAAGAAGATGCCGGCTAGCAGGATGTCGAAATTGACGGCAGGGTACAGATCCTCGATCCGTTTCGCAGTTTCCAGCATGTTGACGATGTGTTCGAGCAAGCCGCCGCGGTAAGCGTGATGAGTTTTGACACCGGCTGCCGCGTTCGACAGATCGTTCATCAGCGCGTCATCAACGAGGAAACACTCCATGAGAGCGCGAAGTTGCGGCTCTTCAATCGACAACAACAAGTCCCGCAGCCGTTTCAGTAACAGATCAATACTCGCTGTTGGTCGCTGTTCAAAGTCGTCGGGATTCATGTTATCCGACGGAACAGCTCGCACGCCGGTCAAGATCATCTGCAAGTTCCCTTGATGAAGCTGAACCTTACCCCGTGCTCGGACGAAATCCCCGGCTTGAAAGTCCGCAACGCTCTCTTCGGTGACGTTCCACATCAAGCCGGACATCGCTCCGGTACGATCTCGCAGAGTTGCGAGCAAGAATAGGTTAGCTTGGCGGTTTGCTCGTAGTTGCTTGTCGGACAGCAAATAAACTTCGTCAACGGAATCACCGTCCTTCAATTCTTTGAGAAACTGCCGAGCCATACGGAAAACTTTCGTGCCAAAATATCATCATGTCAAAAAGCGAACGGCTACGAGCTGTATTACACGGCTCGTAGCCGACCAAACGCGGGAGGATTCTAGGAACGCTACTCTCCGGCGGAAAGCGTGTTCTGGCACTTCATCGGAAATGCGAAAACCCTCGGAAAACAGTGGGGTTGAGCTTTCCTAAATGACCATGCACAATTTGCGTCGATTCAACAAAATTGAAGTGACATCAGCAGGACAACGCGATGAATTTCGATTCACGAGCGATGCCTGACGGTTTAGGGTTTAAGTGGTGATGATGTGAGCCGCCGTGTGTTGATTCGCTATTGTCGAACTTGTGGTTTCAATGGTCTCGCCGAACGGATTGCCGAGGCCTTGCGCCACGAATTCGGGCCAACATTTGGCCTCACTGTTGATTGCCAACCGAGCTATTGGGGTTGCTTCCGCGTCGACCTTGACGAGACAGAAATCTTCAACCGTTGGAAAACACGAGGATGGCTTGGCCGGCTGGGGTTCGGTCGAACTCCCGCATCCGACGAAGTTGTGGCTCTAATTCGACAACGGTTCATCGCCTGGCCGGATGTGGCTTTTAGGCCCCAGTCGCAGTAATTTAAGCCATTAAGACTTCGACCATCGCTTGGGGATGGCCTGATAACAGGGCTGTTTGAGCAGATTCTCTCTCAAAACGGGTTTTGCGGCGAAATTTCCAGCTCAGTTCGGTTGAGTCCGCCGAGGTTTCCCGCCACACTGTGCCCCCTTCCGCTTGGATGGCTGCGCCTAAAGCGGGATTGAATTTTATCAGCTCGTCTCATTCGGTCTATGTGCTTGAGTGAGATGATGATTGGTTTGACCAGCGTTGGATTTGTTGTTTGTTACAAGGAGCGACGAGTGTCGGTTCGAATTCGCATGACGAGATTGGGGCGAAAACATCGTCCCTTCTACAGGATCGTAGTGATCGATCGCCAAAAAGCCCGTGAGGGAAAGGCAATCGAAGAGGTCGGACATTACGACCCGATGGTCAAAGATAAGTCCGCTCGCGTGAAGCTCAATCTGGAGCGAATCGAGTACTGGCAATCGGTGGGAGCTCAGCCCTCTGACCGAGTTGCTACATTGATCAAAAAAGTGAAGACGAATAGTTGGGGTGCTCAAAAGGCTCCAGCACCGCTCACTCCACAGAAGGCTCCTCCCGCACCGGTCGCTGCTGCTGCCGAAGCGAGTGAAGCCGCATCTGAGGGTGGCGAGGCAAGTTAGTGCACGATTTCAAATTCCAAAAATGAGATTTGAAATTTGAGATTTCAAATTGAGTGTTTGGAAATTTGAAATCGGGAATCAGCACAAATGCGATTCGATGTTCTCACACTTTTTCCGGAAATCCTTGAAGGTTATTTGCAGCAGAGTATTCTCAAGTTGGCGATCCAACGAGATCTCGTGCAGGTCAAACTCTGGAACTTTCGTGATTGGGCAACGAGCAAGAGAAAATCGGTAGACGATACGCCGTATGGAGGCGGGCCGGGCATGTTAATCATGTGTCCCCCTGTCTTCGGTGCGGTTGAGGCAGTGCAGCAAGACTGTGAGCCTCAAGGTCAGTTGATCATGCTCACGCCGCAAGGCCGTAAGCTCGATCAAAAATTGGTGGAACAGCTCGCTCAGCACAAACGGATGCTGCTGCTGTGCGGTAGGTATGAAGGCTTTGATGATCGGATTCGTCAGGGCTTGCAACCACTGGAGGTTTCGGTCGGCGATTTCATTTGTAACGGCGGCGAAGTGCCTGCCATGCTGATGATTGATGCCGTTATTCGGCTCATTCCAGGTGTGCTCGGCGATGAGACGAGCCACAAACATGATTCATTTTCCGAAAGTGGAATGCTGGAATATCCGCAGTTCACGCGACCTCGCGAGTTCCGCGGTATGACAGTTCCTGAAGTGCTCCTCAACGGTAACCACCTTGAAATTCAGCGTTGGCAACAACAACAAAGTTTGCAGCGAACAAGAGAACGGCGCAGCGACCTAGTTCCTCTGAGCTACAGCGAAGAGGAATTAAACCTTAAAAAGCAGAAACGAAAGCGACGGCCACAGACGCCTCGCGACACTGGGACTGATGAAACATGATTAACGCACTCATTCAGCACGTTGAAACACAACACCTTCGCCCGGACCCGCTCACGTTTGAAGTCGGTGATACGGTCGATGTTCATTGTCGAATTCTGGAAGGCAGCAAAGAACGCGTCCAGATTTTTACCGGGATCGTCATTGCTCGCCGAGGCTCCGGGATGCGCGAGATGTTTACTGTTCGCCGTATTGTTGGCGGAGAAGGTGTTGAGCGAATTTTCCCTGTCAACTCGCCAAAGATCGCGAAGTTGGAGGTTGTGCGCCACGGTAAAGTTCGTCGTGCGAAGTTGTACTACCTCCGTGATCGCGTCGGTAAAGCAACTCGCTTGGTCGAGCGTCGTGCAAAAGTCAAAGTCAAAGTCCCAGGAACACCAGTGGCTCCTGCTACTGAATCGGCTCCGGTTGAAGCAAAAGCCGCCGAGTAAAACTCAACTTCGTCGTTTCCAAGATTGAATATCTGTGGGGAGCGTGAAAGTTCAGAAGCGTTTAATGAGAGGAACTATTTCTCTGACGTTTTTGTGCCTTTTACGCTCCCTCAGTTTTTTGTAGGACTGACGTTTTTGCCTGTCGCTCGACGGATAAGTGTGCCCATCCAATAAGTGCCGTTCTCTGGTCGGTTTTGAGATCGGTATTCTGGGGTGCAGATTTCGGAACATCGCGATGCGCGGCATTTGGAACAAGCTGTTCGGGGATCGCGGCGAGCGTGCGGCCGTGAAGTATCTGAAGACGCTTGGATTTCGAATCGTCGCTCAGCAGTACTCAACGCCCTGGGGTGAGATCGACATTGTTGCAATCGACGAACAGACGGTGGTCTTTGTCGAAGTGAAAACACGAAAGTCGATCGTTGCCGGCCACCCATTCGAGGCTGTCAACCAGGAAAAACAATCAAAACTCACACGTATGGCACTCGCCTATCTGAAGCGATACAAGCTTCTCGAATATTCCGCACGCTTTGATGTTGTGTCGATCATTTGGCCGGAAGAAAGTCGGACGCCGGAGATTACTCACATTAGTAATGCGTTTGAGCCCGTTGGCAAGTGGCAGTTTTTTTCTTAGGCGAATACCAACGTAGACCGATCATTCAGCGGCCGGAAACATTGATTGACTGATTCAGATGCTTACGCACGCACCTGTTCGTCGATTTGCGGTTCACGTTCAACTTCCTGATCTTCCCTCACGCAAGAATTGCGAACCTCCGAGTGTGGGGGTATATAGCGATTCGAGTTTGTTGCGTGTTTGAGTGGAGAGGCCGCTGTGTCCGCGATGCCGAATAGTCTGTTGAGTAACCGTCATCTCGATCATGGAAGCGGACTCCTCGAACAACTGCCGGGCGGTTATGCGCTCGTTGATTTGGACGAGCAGATTCTTTGGAGCAACTCGTCACTCAAACGCATTGCGGGCACGGATGAGGTCGAAGCGAAAAAGTTCTTCGACGTGCTCGGCACTCCCAAAATTGTGGGACCGGACTTTATGCCGTTCAACACGGCGATGGCGACTGGCGTAACGGTGCGTACGACGATTCAAGTGGGCGACAAAGCCTACTATGAGTTGCAAGTGACGCCCGTTTTTGACCAATCGCCCGATTGCCCAACTTCACTTATTGCAATCATTCGTGACATGACCGCTGAGGTTACCGAGCGAGAGCAACTGCGAGCCATTTACCAAGCGGGGCTGGCACTCGGTGATCTGACGCCGCAAGAAATCCTCGACATGGATTTGCCGCAGCGCAAAGAATTGTTGAAGTCCAAAATCGTGCATTTCACGAAAGACCTATTGCAGTTTGAAACGGTCGAGATTCGCTTACTCGACAAAAAAACGAAGCGACTTTGTCCGTTGTTGGTTTACGGCATGGAGCAAGAAGCGGTCGAACGCGAATTGTTCGCAGAAACACAAGACAACGGCGTTACTGGGTACGTCGCAGCGACAGGCAATAGCTATCTCTGCTTGGACACCTCGAATGATCCGCTCTATCTCGTGGGAAACGCGACCGCGCGAAGTTCGCTCACGGTGCCGCTGAAA
Organism: Planctomycetia bacterium; assembly: GCA_026400935.1. GTDB lineage: Bacteria > Planctomycetota > Planctomycetia > Planctomycetales > Planctomycetaceae > SXKJ01. The sequence continues at coordinate 5,346 of JAPLNX010000496.1, forward strand.
CGGCATGAAGAAATCTTGGGCACGTTTAATGTTGAAAGTTCGCAGCAAGACGCTTTCAACGAGAAAGATAAAGAGTTCTTGGAACTCTTTAGTCGCGAAGTCGCGATCGCGCTAAATACGTTGGAGCTACTTGTTGTGCAGCGGAGTGCTGCTGCGAACGAAAGCACTTCTCGCATCTTGCTGCGAGTGGCTCAGCCTGCCGATGACATTTTAGTGGACGCATCAAAGCTGATGGAGCGGTTCATCGGCATGGACCCGGAAGCGATCGCGAGTCTACAAAGAATTCTCAAGCATACTCGTCAAATCAAACAGTTGATTCAAACAGTCGGGCAAGAGATTACTTCTCCCGGAGATTTGCTCGACGCTGCTGCCGTCCCCGCTCGACCGTTGTTGCAAGGCAAACGAATCTTGGTCGTCGACAATGACGACTCCGTGCGTGAGGCCGCACGAACGCTGCTCGGCCAATTTCAATGCGATGTGGAGACCAGCCACTGTGGCGAAGAAGCCTTCTCGATGGCCAAAGCGGCACACTACGACATCGCCCTAGTCGATATCAACTTGTCTGACATGACCGGCTTTGAGTGCTTCAGTCAACTCAAACAAATCCGTGCCAATCTGGCGATCGTGTTGATGACTGGCTTCGGATACGACCCCGGTCATTCGATCGTGAAAGCTCGGCAAGCTGGACTTAAGCACGCGCTCTACAAGCCGTTTCGACTCGACCTACTACTATCGACAGTTGAAGCCGCGCTGACTCCGCCACCGGATGCAATCCCGGTGGTTTCGTAGCTGAATCCAGCCTACTCCCCATCAACGAACGATGGTGGCCTACTATGGCTTCGCAACCGTCACAAATACCGGTTCGGCGGAGAACGTGGTCTTCACGACGAAGTTCAGTGAGATGTTCGCGGTTAGTCCGATGAGTTGGCGTTCGATCGGCGCGGCTTCTTTCGACGCGGTTAACGTGATTGTCCCCTGAGTCGCGCCATTGCTCAGCAGTGTCCTGCTCTTGTTACCGTCGAGCGTCACACCCGGCGGCAGCGTGTCGGCAAAGAGCGAGAGGTGCGTCATCGTGACGTCGAGCGAGATGTTGGCTTTGAAGTCGGGAGCCCGCTCGATGGTCACGTCGATCGTTTTCGATTCGCCCGGTTTGAGCGTGATGTCGGCCGCACTCAACTTGATGCCGCGAATGTCGTGAGCGGGGATGACGGCGAGGACGTGTTGCTCGACGGGCCAGTGACCTCGACCGCCACCGGGCTGATACGTTTCTTGATAGGTCGTCGCCGTCGCCGACAACTCGGTCATTTGGCCGTCCGCTTGGGCCTGCACCGCGGTCCCGCGAATGACGATCGGCGAAACCGCTCGGCCCGCTTCGGGGGTCGCTTTGAAAACGATGCATCCGTCGGTCCCTTTGTCGGGCAGGATGCGACCGCACTCGGCGGTGACACCGGCGGGCAGACCGTCGACGTGCAACTGCACCGCGCCGGTGAAGCCGTTCTTCCGCTCGACCTTGACCCACATGACACCGTTGACGCCGGGCGAGAAGTTGGTCTTGTCGGTGTCGGCCTGAAGGTTGAAGTACGGTCGAGCGGGAGCGACTTCGATCGCGTAAACGAACGAGTCGCCGCCGCGCAGGTGCATGTCCCGAATTTCCAGCACGTACTTGCCGTCGGCGGGTGCGGTCCACGTTTCGATCCACGAATCGGCCGAGCCTCGTTTGCCGAAGCGGGCGTCGTCGTTTTCCGCCAACGTGGCCCCGGTGCTGTTGAGGATGCGGATCGTCGAATCGAGTTCCGATTGCAGCCGCCGCGCTTTGACCTCGAACGAAAGCTTGTCGTCCTTCTTCGCCTCGAACGCAAAGCAGTCGATGTCGCCGGGGGATTCGATGCGGCCGTTGATGACGCAGGGGATCGTGATTTGAGATTTCAGATTTGAGATTTCAGATTTCAAATCCGTGATTACCTTCTCCGGCGCGTTGTTGTCCTCCGTCGTCTCGGCGATCGTCGGCAACGCGGTGACGTACAGCGGAACCGGGTTGCTCGGACGCTGGGCGAACGGCAGACGCAAGCGATTGATTCCTAGCGGCAGATCGCTCGCCGGCGTCAGCGTCACACTCGGATCGGCGGGAAGCTGATAACCGATCGCCGTCAGTTTGCTCTCTTTCCCGGCGGTGATCGCCAGCGGATAAGCCGTGCGAACGAACGGCCGCGAATGAATCTCGACGGCGTATTCCCAGTATTGATTGCCGGTGAAGCGGACGTCGCGAATCTCCAACAGGTACTCGCCGGGTTGCTCGAAGCGATGACTGAGGAACGGGTCGGCGAAGAACGCATTGTCCGACGCGGCGATCGTCGAACCCTGAGCATTGCGGATCGTCAGGATTGGATCACTGTGAGCTTGCAAGTCATGAATCCGATCCTGCAACCGCTGCGAGCGCACGTGAAAGATCAACGAGGTCGGCGCGTCGATCTTGAACTTATAGAAGTCGACGTCCTCCGCCTTCTCGATGCAGCCGCAGACAGTCGCCGGCAACGTGATCGGCTGAGCTTCGACAACCGTGTCGTTCTTTGGGTTCTCGGCGATCACCGGATCTTCGACGACGACCAACTGCGCGACCGTGCTGACCCCCTGCGCCGTGAGGACTCGCAAATCGCGCACTCCCGGCGACGCATCCGCCGCGACCACGAATTTGATTTTCAGCGCGAGCACGTTGGGAGCCTTGTCAACCTTCGTCACCTCCGGTGGAATGACCTCCGCCAACACGCCGCCCCCCGTGATCAACACACTCTCTGCCGCGTGCATCGAGTACCGCGAGTTGACCGTGATCTCGCTGGTCGTCCCCACTTGCACGGCAACCGGCTTGAGGCTCATCAGCATTGGATACGCGGTTTGTGCAGAGACGCTTTGAGCGCAAGCCAAAATCAGAGTCACGGCGCAAATGAGTCGTCGCATGGTTGAATTTCTTTCGAACAGCAGGGAAAAAACCACCAAAACACAAAGGAACGAAAAGCCAATCCTATTCTTGGTGCCTTCGTGTCTTGGTGGCTCACTTCATTCTGAGATCAACGAACAAACAAAAACTGCTTACTATTGATGAGAGCCCACAACAGGTCTTCGTAGCACTCTTTCGGTGAACCGGCGGTGTTGAGGAACTGTTTGCTGGCGGCGAGTTCGGCATCGCTGGGCAGGCGGCAGAGGGCGGCGAGGTACAGCTCGCGGACGATTTCGTCGTGGGATTTCGCGGGCTTGTCCTTTTCCGCCGTGAGCAGCTTCGCGATGCGGCCTTTTGCGTCGGCGATCTTGTTGGCCAGGATGTCGCCGTTGAGTGTGTGCAGGGCTTGCGCGAGGTTTTCGTCGGGAGAGCGTTCGCACTCGCAGACGGAGGCACGCTTCGGTTTCGCGAAGACGTTGAGGAAGAAGTCGGGGTACTCGGCGTCGGGGAGTTCGATCGCTCTTGTGCCGAGCGGCAGGTTTTTGAATTTCGTTTGCGTTCCGGCGGCGCGGTCGATCGCGTCGAGCAGGCTTTCGGCGGAGAGGCGTTTGACTCGGTAATACGAATAGAAGCGGTGATCGCTGGCGTTCGTCGCGGTCGGTTGCGAATCGAGCTGATACAGCCGCGAAGTCATGATGGTCCGCATCAGTTGCTTCAGGTTGAAGCCGCTGTCAGCAAAATGTTTCGCGAGCGCGTCCATCAGCGGCGGGTTGCTCGGCGGGTTCGTCGAGCGCATGTCATCGACGGGATCAACGAGGCCGCGGCCCATGAGGTAACCCATGTAGCGATTCACGATCGACCGCGCGAACATCGCGTTTTCCTTCGACGTCATCCAATCGGCGAGCGCGATGCGGCGGTCGAGTGGGTGATCAATCGGCTCCCCTTCGAGCGGTGTCGGCGGCAAGCGTTTGCCGGTCTTCGGATGATTGACCTCGCCCGCGTTGCGGATGATGACGACCGACTCGCCGCCGAAGAGGCCGAACTCTTCGCTCCCCTTGTTGCTGACGCGGGCGAAGAATGCGGCGAAACCGTAGTAATCCCCTTGAGTGTATTTCTCGAACGGGTGATGGTGGCACTTCGCGCATTCCATCCGCACGCCGAGAAACAGTTGCACGGTCGCTTCGGTTGCCTCGGTCGGGTTGTTGTTGACGCTGTAATAATTCGCCGGGCCGTTGCTGAAGACCGAACCTTTCGCCGTCACCAATTCGCGAACCAAGCGGTCGTAGGGCGAGTTCTCGCGAAAGACCGTTCGCAGCCAGTTGTGCATCGACCACATCCCTTGCTCGGCTCGCCCGGCGGTCGTGTTGCGCAGCAGGTCCGACCACTTCAGCGTCCACCACGCCGAATAGGCGTCGTTGTAGATGTCGAGCTTCGGATCGCCTGTCAGACCGAGCAGCCGGTCGATGAGTTTCGTCCGCTTGTTCGCATCGGTGTCGGCGAGGAACGCCGTCGTCTCTTCGATGGTCGGCAGCGAACCGGTCGCATCCAGAAACGCTCGGCGAAGAAACGTCGCGTCGTCACACAGCGGAGAGGGATCGATACCGAGTTCCTTGAACTTCGCCGACGCCAGTTCGTCAATAAAGTTGTTGTTCTGCCAGCCGGTCAGTTCGACCGAATCGCGATACGGAATGACGAACAGCGCGATCTCCGCTTGCCCCTCAAAGCGGACCATCACCGGCGCTTGCCCTTGCCCGGTGACGGTGACCAGCCCGTCGCCGTTGACGCTCATCATGCCGTCGTCCATCGAGTCGTACTTCGCCCACGCCGTGACATCGCGCGTCGTGCCGTCCGAGTACGTCGCCTCAACGCGGAGTTGCTGTTTCAGGCCCACAACCCCAACGCGTTTGGCCGGGAAGACGCTGACCTTCGTTACCAACGGAGCCTTTGCATCTGGCGCGAGTGCCCCGTTCGCGATCCACGCTTTGAGCAATTCGTAATCGACCGAATTCACCGCGAGCCGCTTGCCGCCGCCGTGCGGCAACTGCATCGTCGGCTTCTTGAGAAACAGACTTTCGCCCGGCTCGACAAGACTCAACCGCCGCTGAGCACGATCGCGGACAATCGCCTCACGGTCTTGATCCAGTTCGCTCCCAAACACCGACAGCTTGAACCCACCCTGTCCGTACTGCGCCGCATGACACGCCCCCATGCTGCATCCCGCTTTGTTGAGGATCGGCGTGACCTGCTCGACGAACCCGACCTTCGCGGTTGGCTCGACCTTCGCGACTGTGACCGTGACTTCCTTCATCGCGTCGCCGATCTTCACGCTCACTTTCGCCGAGCCGTTCGCTTTCGCCAACACCTGCCCGCGGGAGTCAACGGAGACGACATTCACATCACTCGACTGAAACGCCGCACCGTGAGTCAGATCATCCGACCGCTCGCCGACCTGCCCGCCAGCATCCGCTCGCGTCACGACCAACTGCGCACGAGCGAGATTTCCAGTTAACCTCACCTCGGCTGGTGTCACTGAAAAACCATCCGGACCATCAGCCATTGTCGGCTGAGCGAAAAGATTGCCAACAAACGAAACCACAACCGCAAGCAAAAGCCTGTTCATGAAACGGCCTCCAAGGATGGGTATTTGGCAGGACAGTCCCGGCGATTTGTTCGTTTGGGACCGTTGGGGAGGGAGGTTTGGCGAGAACAACATATCAGAATCACGCAGTCGGCGAGATTGGCCGATAGCATAATTTGTCCGTCCCGCATAAGCACGTGTTGATTTCAGAATGCCGGTCGGCCATAGTGTCTCCCCTCCCAACGGTTCGTAGTCCCGCCGCGAGGCGGTTGATCCCACCTGACTGAATTCTGCCACGGAGTCTCGCCATGCTGAATTTTCTCACCAGCAACTTCCGCGATTGTGAACGTGTCTCTCGCCGTGGTTTCTTGCAGATCGGCTCGCTGGCCGGTTTGGGTGTTTCGCTGCCGATGGCTCTCGCGGCGAAGCAAGCGAGTCCGAAAACCGGCCTCTCGTCCGGCAGCGACATGAACTGCATCCTGATCTGGACACAAGGAGGGACTTCACATCACGACACGTTCGATCCAAAACCCGATGCGCCGATCAGCGTGCGCGGCGAGTTCGGTGTGATCGACACGGCAGTTCCCGGCGTGCAGTTCACCGAGATCCTGCCCAACA
>JAPLNX010000141.1 GCA_026400935.1 Planctomycetia bacterium
GACCTACACCGGCAAACCGACACAATCGCAGCCCGTAGCTCGGTTCTGCCCACCGCACCGGCGCATCACCCGCACCACAAAAATCCAACAAGCCGCACTCCAAATCTAATGGCAGGTTATTTCTTGGTCGTGGCACTAGAGCTGTCCGGCTAACAATTCGGCCGGGCTTATGAAGACCTTAGTTTGTGAATGGATTACGTTGATTAACGAGCACGCACGATTTGAACTCAGAGCGAGAGAATCTTCCGACGACCGGCAATTCCGCTGGGCGTTTGAGGTTGCAAGACGCTCGCTGGGACCTTGGTGTTCAGGGAATTTCTGCAATGGCACGAATTCAATTCTTGTGAGCGGTGTTACGGAAGAGATCGTCGGCCGCGAGGTTTCTCGTGCCGCAGCCAGTTTTTGTGTTTAGCATTTGCACAGCTCACTTTTCGCGAGAGCATGCGGGACATCGAAAACTGTCTGCGAGCGATGCCGGTCAAGCTTTATCACGCTGGCTTTCGCGGTCGCACTTCGCGGAGCACATTGGCCCATGCCAACCGTGAACACGACGGGAAGATCTATGCCGGCATCGTAGTCTATGTGTAGGAGCCCAACTCGATTACGAGGGGTACGGAAATTCCCACTGGCGACCTGAACGTCTCATTTTACCGCAAGCCGCAGGCGTGCGTGTGGAAGGGATATCGAAAGCTCATTGACTCAGCTAAAAACTCGCACGCCTGTGGCCTCCGGTTATACGGTTGCGAGCTACTGAAATCTTTGAATACTTAAGCTGAGTGGTTCTCCGGCTGGAGTTGCCGACACTGTCTGGCAGCATCATGACGGATTGACCGAATTGGCTCCACACTTATCCGAGTGTGGGTTTTACGGCTGACTCCGGTTGTCGCGCGTCTTGGAGATCGCGACGAACCACTGCCAAGAGCGACTGATCATGCCCAGCTCGAAGCCTGATGCGGATGCAGATTTCTTGTCGAACCATGAGGCGGCTTCGCCGTCGGCCGAGCGTTCCTCACCGGTGCGGGCGGTGACGGATGATTCCAACGCTCAGACGGTGCTGCCGCAGTCGCGTGAGCTGCTCGACGCGGACACCAGGGGCCGTCGGCGAGTGACGGGACTTCGGTGACCGGGGCCGACGCCGCAGCGACCGCCAGTGGCCGGGGACCGAGTTGGGTTACTACCGGCTGGAGAAGAAGCTGGGCGAAGGGGGCATGGGTTCGGTGTGGCAGGCGTTGCATACCAAGCTCGAAACGATGGTGGCGGTGAAGATCCTGCCGGCCGAGTGGAATCGCGATCCGGCGTTGCTCAGCCGGTTTGAGCGGGAAATGAAGGCGGTCGGCAAGCTCAAGCATCCGAACATTGTCCGCGCGATGGATGCGGGTGAGTTCCAAGGGACGCACTACCTCGTGATGGAGTTCAACGAGGGACAAGACTTGAGCCAGTGGGTCAAGTCGCGTGGTCCGCTGACGGTGGCGAATGCGCGCGGGATGTTGCGACACGCCGCGCTCGGCCTGGCTCATGCGCACGAGGCGGGGTTGATCCACCGCGACATCAAGCCGAGCAATCTGTTTCTGACCAAGCAGGGGACGGTGCAGATCCTCGATTTGGGATTGGCTCGCGTGTAGGGGGAGAATGCCGGCGGCGGGCTGACGATTACCGGGATGGGCCAGGTGTTGGGAACGCCGGACTACATGACTCCGGAACAATGGGAGAACACGCACGGGGCGGATGCACGCTCGGACTTATACACGATGGGATGCACGCTGTTTTTCTTGCTGACAGGCCAAGCTCCGTTCGCGGACGAGAAGCATTCATCGCTGGTCGGCAAGATGAAGGGACACACGCTCGACCCGATTCCTGATTTGCAAGCCGCACGGCGCAAAGCGGTGCCGATCGTCCCAAGCTGGCGAACGATTTCGTTTCCGACGACCTCAACGCGCTGTATCGCAAGTTGCTGTCAAAGAATCCCGAAGAGCGATTCGCGTCGGGATCGGAACTCGCGGAAGCGTTGCAGTCGTTGATCAAGACGAAGCCCGGCGCATCGTCCGCTCAGCACGACGCGCCAGATGTAACGTTGAAAGTCAATTCGGGCGGGGGTGAAGCCCTCCGGATTTTGGTGTTGGCTTTTGAGTCGGGTGGGATGATGGTCCGACAGGGCGAACGACGACGAGTGTCGGGGGACAATCGAGCGGAAGTTTTGGAGGA
>JAPLNX010000624.1 GCA_026400935.1 Planctomycetia bacterium
TCGTCACGTTCGCGTCGATGCCAAAGACTGCTCCAACGCCACTCTTCCGCACGCGGGGCGAGATTCGCTCGCAAACCATTTCGTTCGACATACCGGCACACCGTTAGGAAGTGCTCGTCGTCTTGCACGGGAAATGATTTGTAGCGTCCCTGATAAAGATGTCCGGTGCCAACCGTCCGATGATGAGCGTGCCAACGTTGTGTGTGAGTCAGCGTGAGCCACCCCATGAACTTCGACAAATCGCCGTCAAGTCGCGGCCACAGCACCAAGTGCCAGTGATTGGGCATTAAGCAATACGCCAGCACACGCATCTCGACGCGGTCCAGAGCCTCTTGCAACACGCGCTCGAACGCCGCGTAATCCTCCGGCTTTTCAAAGATCGTCGCACGAGCATTCGCGCGATTCAGAACGTGAAAAACCATCCCACCATCATCCACGCGTTTGGCTCGTCCCATGATCGCGGAACACTACCGGAAAAGAATAGTGGTTGTCAATAAACGGTTCCTGACACCTTTTCTTCCTTTGGGAGACGCGGGAAGCGACACGCTTCGCGGCGGTGCCGGACGTGACGTCTGCCTTGGCGGAGACGGTGCTGACGACATCGACGGTGGCCTCGAACGCGACACCGTCTCCGGCGTCCTAGGAATCGACGTTATTAGCACGCCGTCCGAAATCGATAATGCCTTCACGTTCGATTTCAACAAGCTGCTGGTGTGAGAAATTCGGTGCGAGAATTGAAGGCGATTATTTGCAGTAGAAAATTCATTTGGAGAGACCGCCTTCAGTTTGACATCCGCGCCCTGTTTGCTGCCCGGCATTCGACGTTCACGGTCCCCCCGATCAGGACTCTACATCAGCACGAACGACGATGGAACAACTGACGCCATCCAAATGTCCGTGTTGCTGGACCAGTTGAATCCGGTCGATTGTGACAAATTGCTGTTCTTGTTCCTGTCCGAATTCGGCTATGTGGGACGTCGGTGGTACTGGTGAGGTTGCATTTCCTGAATGCCACTTGCGGACTCTCGGCTGGTTAGAGCGTTCTAAATGGAATAAATTCCCCGACACCTCTAACTGGGTCGAATTGGTTGTTGGTCTTTGCGTTGCCGCTCAATTGCGATGCGTTCCCGGAACGTCGACGGTGACTTGATGAATGAATCTTGAGCCGATGAAGACGACGGCAATGCCTCCGTCTCTGATGTCTCATTAGACTCAATCGGCGTCGCTGAAGCAGGAATCGTTTCGTTTCGGCGGCGGATGCGGGCGGTGATTGGTTCTTCGGCGGTGGCGTGTTTCTGCCGGACTCGTTGAGGGGTGGGGAACAAAGGTGCCAGGAACCGTTTTCTCCGAATCGTCACACATCGCGTCGCCAGATTGTGCCGTCGGGGCGGTCTTCGAGGGTGACTTTCAACTCGGTCAGCCCCTGGCGGATCTTGTCGGCGATCTCGAATTGTTTCGCTTTGCGAACGTCGGCTCGCAGCGTGATCAGGAGTTGCATGAGGCCGTTGACGAATTCGTCGTCAGCGCCGCTGGATGCTTTCTTGGCGATCGGTTTGAGGAAAACTCCGAGGAGATTGGAAAGTTCTTTGAAGAGCGTTACGCCGCGAATGAGAGTGGTGACTGCTGCCGCGTTCGATTTGCCGTCGGTTTCCAGCTTGTGGTCGGTGATGAAACCGTTGAGCGTCTTGCGGAGATCGAACAGCGCACCGACGGCCGCCCCGGTGTTGAAGTCGTCGTCCATCGCGTCGAGGAATCGCGTTCGCAGCACGACTAGTTCGGCCTCAAAGGTAGGTTGGGACTCCGTCCCGACGTTGGAGTTGGTTTCTGCTACGACAGTTTCGGCTCCGACTTTGGTCGGGACGGAATCCCAACCTACCGCTTCCGCACGAGTTCGCGGCGTCGGCAGCGCATAGAAATCTTGGCCGGTCACGCGCGTAAACGACTCGATCAAACGATAGAAACCGTCGATGCTCTTCGCGGTTTCTTCGAGCCGGTCGTCGCCGAAATCGACCGGGCTGCGATAGTGCGTCGCCATCAGGAAGAAGCGGACGGTTTCGGGATCGAACTTCGCGAAGACCGCGGTCTTCACCGATTCGGCTCCCTTCGAGCCAGCCAGCTTCTGCTCTTCTTGAGCCTGCTTCTCGGCCATCATGTCGGTCGAATTCGTAGCCGAAGTCGTGAGACTTCGGACGGGTGAGCTCGATGCCTCATCGGACTGAACTCTCACGAGTTCAGCTACGGAAGACCGGGCGTCGCCGTGCCGGCTGTGATCGCCGCCGATTTTGCCGCCACTGCTCTTGCGCAGCAGGCCGTTGTGCAGCCAGTACCGAGCGAACGGCTTGCCGGTGCAGGACTCGGACTGAGCGAGTTCGTTTTCGTGATGCGGGAACATCAGGTCGAGTCCGCCGCCGTGAATGTCGATCGTGTCTCCGAGCAGCTTGCGAGCCATCGCGGAACACTCGATGTGCCAGCCGGGACGCCCCGGTCCCCACGGGCTGTCCCACGCCGGCTCGCCGGGCTTCGAGCCTTTCCACAACGCGAAGTCCGCCGGGTTGTGCTTGCCGTCGCGAGTCTCCGCGCGCGTGCCGGCCAGCATCTCGGTCAGGTTGCGACCGCTGAGCTTGCCGTAGTCGGCGTCCTTCGTGCATTCAAAATAGACGTCGCCGTTGAGCGGATACGCGTAACCCTTCTCGATCAGCCCGGCGATGATCTCCTGCATCTCGGCGATGTATTGCGTCGCGTAGGGCATGTGGTCGATGCCATCCACGCCGAGCGTCCGCAGGTTGTCGAGATAATCCTCGGTCATCTTCCGAGCCAACGCCTCGACGGTCGTCCCCAGCTCGTTGGCCTTCACGATGAGCTTGTCATCCACGTCGGTGATGTTGACGACCCACGTCACCTGATACCCGGAGTACGCCAGATACCGCTTGATCGTGTCGAAGATGACCGGCCCGACCATGTGCCCGATGTGAGCCGGCTTGTAAACCGTCGGCCCGCACAGATACATCGAGACCTTCCCCGGCTCGACCGTTTGAAACTCTTCCTTCTGACGAGTCAGTGTGCTGTAAATGCGAATGGGCATGATGATCCGGAATTTCGAATGTGAGATTTCTAATGCAGCATTGCCCACCACCGAGCGATGCGTTGAGAGAATCGTGCAAACAGGCCCAACGGTTCAAGTCCGCTTCCAAGAAGATGATGTTCAATCGAGTTGGCGTGCGGTCGTTTGTTTAAGGGTCAAGCTGAGCCATGCCAGCGAAGAAAATCAGAAATCCTGGTGTGTCACCACGGCGATATCACAGGGGCATGACCGCAATGCCCAATAGAGCAACCACGCACACTCCCACGACCAAACTGACTCGGTCGGTCGTTGCGAAGACGACGGGGTCTTCGCAGAGGTGGCCGCGTTTGGCCAAGATCCAGAGGCGGCTGACCCAGTACAGCAGGAGCGGGCAGATCAGCCAGAGTGCCCAGACTTGGCGATAGAGCGTGGGGGCGATGTCGCTCTTGAGGTACAGCGCCATCACCAGGACCGCGAGATAGCTGCTCGTCGTCCCCATTGATTCGATCACGCTGAGATCGCTCACCAAGTAGCCTCGCCCGCGAGCGGAGGCGTTTCCTTCGCGAGCCAATCGTGAGAGTTCCGCATATCGCTTCACGAACGCCAGTGACGTGAAGAGGAACATTGAAAACATCAGCAGCCATTCTGAGATCACGACGCCCGTCGCCAATCCACCCGCAAAAATACGTAGCGAATACAGGCCCGACAGCGTGATCACGTCGAGCATCGTCCGCCGCTTCAGATCGAATGAGTAGGCCGTCGTTAGCAGCAAGTAACCGATGACCGCTCCAACGAACGCCCCCGGTAGCGTGAGGTTCGCGATCAACAATCCTGTGGCCGATAAAGCTGCCGTGAGCGGCGGTCCCCAACGAACGGGCAACGTTCCCGCTGCGAACGGTCGCCGACGTTTGTGCGGATGATGCCGGTCATCTTCCATGTCGAACAAATCGTTGAGCACATAGACCGACGAGGCACACAAACTAAAGACTACAAACGCAAGCACCGCCGCAATCAGCTTCGGTGCGTTGAATAGCTCGTGAGACAAAACCAGGGGTACGAAGAGCAACGCATTCTTGGCCCATTGCTGCGGTCGCAAGACTTTCAAAAATGGAGTCCAGCGAGCCAACGAGTTCCCAAACACGAGCGACGGGATCTGATCGCGTCGCCGAATGGCACCCAGCACTCCCGCCGATGGGGCAACGCAATACACGCGAGCCGCTTTGCGCCAGACCGGCACATCAGCTCGCGAATCACCGATGTAGCCATATTCGGTGAAGTGATGTCGTTCGCAGTAGTCTTGGATCGCGCGGCGCTTGCGACGCCCGGTTAGATTTGTCACTCCGTCGCTGGCCAAGACATCGTCGAACACGCCGAGATACTTCGCCACTTGTTGAGCACACGCCGCATCGCTGCCCGTTGCCAACACGA
>JAPLNX010000534.1 GCA_026400935.1 Planctomycetia bacterium
CACCGACGTCCCGTATTTCTGCTCGACCGACATGGCTCGCGAACTGACCAAGCACGGCGTGAAGCACGAACTCCTCACCCTCGAAGGAGCCGAACACGGCCTCCGCGACGGCGACCCCAAGAAAGTCGCCGAAGCCAACGCTCGAGCGCTGGAGTTCATCAAAGAGCAGTTGGCGGGGAAGTGATTCGCTTTGTGTTCCTGAATTGAACTGTCATTTCAGACGAGTCGGTCATAGTTGATACGCCGCCAGAATCGCGTGTAGCTGCTTCGGGATTGAAGGGAACGAATATCCGCCATCGGGTTTCAGCCAGGATTCTGTATTACCAATGTTGGTTGTCGTGAGGACGTGTTCGAGAATCTCGTCGTGCGGGAATAGAAACCACTTTTCTTCGACACGAAATGCGATCCAGAGTTTTTGCCCAATGTAGGTTTTGGAAAATGTGAGACGCCCCTTGAGTTGCACACGAATTGTCTCGCCATCTCGATCTGGATCATGAGCTAAGAAGTCGGCACCATTCCAGTCGTCGCTGAGGCGAATGGCGACAACTCCATAATCCGCGAGCACCGCCGAGAGCTTTTGAAAGTTATAGCTCTCCTGCCGCCTTGAATTGAGCTCTTGATACGATTTCTTCTTGAATGGAATTGGCATTTTCGGCTCCTCGCTCGATCACGGTCAGAATTCGCCGCGTGTTACGAGAACAGGTCTCGCAAATCCAATTCGAATTCCCGCTCAAGAAACGCAAGTGTTTTGGGTTGGGCATCGAGTGATGCGCGGACATGCGTGGTGGTGAAGAGGCCTGACTTTCGTGTCCACTTAGCGTCACTTCGTTCCACAGCGGCGACCCACTCAACTTTCGCGACGTACTCACACAGATCATCCGATTCGGCGTTGTCCGCCATGCGACCACAGCGGAGAGCATGGCTCAATAAGGGCTTGCCGTTGATTGTGACGTCATGAATCGGCTTCGCACGCTCAGTTACGCGACCGATCCCGACAAATCCTCGATTCTTGAGGTACGCCGCAACAACGTCCCCTTTCTGGAATCCAAGCATTGCATCGCGCCATCGAATTCCTTGACCAGCCGCGATAAACCCAAACGTCTTGTAATCGTCCCAATTTCGGTGAGGCCCTTCGCCAACGTTGTAGTAATAAAATCCGCATTGATAATCGAATCCTGAGAGTTCAAGGTGCATCGTGTCATGAGGTCTGAAATTCTCCGAGTAATGGCCAGACGAAACGTTCGTCAGTTGTCGACCGAGTTTCCACAACAGAGTCTTCTCGATCAGAAACGCATCGTGCTCCGACAAATCCCGCGCGATTACGCGAATGGTCGGCTTGAGCCCAGCTTTGTGAATCGCTGCGATTCTGCGCGTCTTTTCGGAATCGGAAGTGTCCGAAAGATGGGCGTCTTTCCGAGAACCTCGTCCCTTGCCGAAGTAAAACTCCTCCAAATTGCGGGGGTCGATGTAAACGTAAACGTAGAAGTCATTCATCGAGGTCGTCCAACTGGTTTTGCGAGGTTTGGACATTGTCCACCCATCGGCCGCCGCGCCAAGTTGGTTTCGACAGCGGCTTTCAGCTTTCGCCGTCTCTCAAGGTTCAGCGAGCCATTGCTTGTCAGGAATGAGCCGAACGGTGCGTGTCCTGAAGTCGATCTCCAGGCGATGCGGATTTAGCAAGTCGGTTCCCAGAAGACATTCCTTGCCCGGTCCCACCAGGATTTCGATCTCGGCATCCATTCCGAGCGAACGCGATCGAGCCACGAAGGACGGATAGACGTAGATTTGACCAGCCGCGAGTTCCGCCTCGACGGTTCCGGCAGGCTGCGTTGATTGGCCACGAAGGCGCGAAGGCACAAAGCGGCGACGGTCTTTGCAATCAGCGATTTCTTCGTGTCTTTGTGCCTTGGTGGTTCACTCGCTTGGCACTACGAGGTGAGACTCGCAGAATGTTGGCCCGCTTACCGTTCGTCACCCGCTGACTGGAGCTTTGCCGTGAAGTGGATCGCTGGTTGTCTGATGCTGGTGGGTCTCGCTGCACTCGACCCACCCTACGATCCGGCTCGTGAACTGGCTGCGATCGCGAAGACGGGGCCACAAGGGGAAGGCTCGGCGGCGGCGAAGGTGGCTCGTGATGAGTTGGCCAAGCATGGGGTTGAAGTCTTGCCGCAGTTGCTCGTGGCGATGGATACCTCGAATGCGGTCGCTGCGAATTGGTATCGCACGGTCTATGAAGAGATCGTGGCTCGTGAATTAGCGCGCGATGGGACCAAGTGGCCGGTGGAGTTCTTCAAGGAATACGTCAGCGATGCCAAGCGTGTCGGACGGCCGAGACGGTTGGTGTTGGGACTGCTCGACAAGCTGGAGCCGGCGTTTCGCGCGAGTTGGCTGCCGACTCGGCTGGACGATGCAGAGTTTCGGTACGAAGCGGTCGGCCTCGCGCTGACGGCGGGGGACCGAGCGTTGAAGGACAACAATCAACCCGCCGCGAAGGCCGAGTTCCGCAAGGCGTTCGAGGCGGCTCGCGATAGCACGCAGGTCACGCAGGCGGCGGCAAAACTCAAATCACTCAGCGAGTCGGCGGATGTCGCCCAACACTTGGGCTTGATCACGGAGTGGTGGCTGGTCGGTCCGTTCGATGCTCCGCAGAAGACGGGCTTCGCGAAGGTCTTTGCGCCCGAAGGAAAAGTCGATCTGCAAGCCAAGTATCTCGGCCAGGGTGGTGTGGAACAGGCTTGGAAGAGACATCACGAAACCGACACGCTCGGACAACTGGATCTCAACAAACAACTGGGAACAACGCGTGAGGCTGTTGGCTATGCGTACGCGGAGATCGACGTCCCGCATGAGCAAGCGGCTCAGGTGCGTTGCGGGGCCGATGATAATTGCTCGGTGTGGCTCAATGGCGAGAAGGTGTTCGGTCGAGACCAATGGCTGAACGGTACTCGCTTCGATCGCTTCATCACGCCGATCCAATTGAAGGCCGGCCGCAACGCACTGCTGGTCAAAATCTGCCAAGGCCCACAACACAAAGATCCCGAAGTCTCCAACAACTGGTCGGTACAACTTCGATTGTGCGATGACCAGGGCCGCGGGATCGAGTTCAATTCAATCAACCCTGAGAGATAACCACGAAGTCACAGGGACTCGAAGAAGGTCAACTTCGTCGTGTCTTGGTGCCTTTGTGGTTTACCTGCCTTCTTCGTTTCCTTCGCGGCCTTCTGTTCTAATTCTTGAAAATCAAGATTGAACAGAAGGCCGCGAAGGGAACGAAGTGAACTGCAAGAAGGGAATTGTTAAAGAAATGATGCCAAGATGGATCAGTCGAATCCGCGGCTCCGAATTGCTTCTGGTTTTGTTTCTGTTGCCGCACGTTCGTTGTAACGCCGAGAACTGGCCCGGTTGGCGTGGGCCGAATCGGAACGGTGTGACATCGGACACCGGCGTGCCGACAACGTGGTCGGCGACGGAGAACGTTTTGTGGAAAATGCCGCTGCCGGGGATCGGTACTTCAAACCCGGTCGTGTGGGGCGACAAGGTTTTCGTGACGGCGTCCGAGGGGCGCGATCAGGGTGAGCTGCATGTGATTTGTTTTGATCGCGACACCGGACGCGAACTGTGGCATCAGCGGTTGTGGGGAACCGCGCCAACATTGTTCTATGGACGCAGTGGCATGGCGAGTCCCTCGCCAGTGACGGATGGCAAACGGCTGTTCGCATTCTTCGGGACCGGCGATGTGTTTTGCTTCGACCTCGACGGCGGCCTGTTGTGGCAGCGAGCGATCGCCGACGAATACGGCCCATTCGAGAATCGTTTTGCAGCGGCCAGTTCGCCGTTGCTGTTTGAAGACAAGCTCATCGTGCAATGCGACCATTACGGAGCATCATACGTGATCGCGCTCGATCAACTGACGGGAGCGAATCGCTGGAAGTCGGATCGACCGGAGGTGTGGTTGTCGTGGTCGTCACCACAACTCGTAACAAATGGAGATCGAATAGAATTGGTTCTGAGCGGTTCGGAAAAACTCGACGGCTACGACCCGCGTACTGGAAGTCCTTTGTGGACACTACGTGGACTCGCCCGCGAGTGCGTCCCGACTCCGGTGTTCGGGCATGGAATGTTATTTGTCGTCAGCGGTCCGAACGGGACGCATTTCGCCATCAAGCCGGGGGGCAGCGGCGACATCACGGACTCGCATATCGTTTGGAAGAACGACAAGGGGACATCGTTCGTTCCGTCGGCGATTCTGGTCGGCGAACGGTACTACCTCGCCGACGACAAAGGGATCGGCTCATGCTTGGATGCTCACACGGGCAAGCTGATCTGGAAGAAGCGGTTCGGCGACAAGTTCACCGCATCTCCGGTCGCGGCCGACGGCAAACTCTTCTTCATCAATGAAGCAGGTAGCACGCTGGTGCTCGATGCCACGCAAGCCGGTTACGAGGAAGTCGCTCGCAACGATATCGGCGAAGAGGTCTATGCGTCGCCTGCGATCTCCCAAGGGAAGCTGTTTGTTCGCACCTCGAAGAATCTGGTGTGCGTCGGAAGCAAATGACGGCTTGTTTAACCGCACGGCGCAGGCACGCGCGTTGCGCAGCAATCTCGTATGAATGTCATCAGCGAAAACAAAACTTTTGGCCGACGAACCCTGAGAGCAACGAGAGTTGAAGGATCGTTGGATTTATTGCCTTCCCGACTCTCATTCGTCATCTCCTGCCAATCGTCCTGTTCGATTCAAGACGCGTGTCAGATTCCACTACCTGACTTCATCGAGTTCCCATCGCATTTGGCGAAAGCGTGGGAGATCACCCAGCCAGACCGCTCCGACGTTTTTTGTCGTGTTCCCCTGCTTGAGCGTTACTTTCTGAACGATGGCCAGTTCATTGGCGGTCGCCCAATCGCCAAGTCGATCGCCGTTGGCGTCGAGAAAGTCGGCACAGCGCAGGGAGATTGTTTGCCAGGTGTCACCACTGAGAAGCGTGGCCGAGGCCGCGTGTTGGTCGAGTTGGAGCACCAGTGTGTTGGGTTGTGTGCTCTGAACCTCCAGCACGAACCGCGTGCCGTTCGGGCCTTTCCACTTGGGATGCTGAATCTTGTTCGTGCGAAAGGGCCAGTCGCCGTTTTCGTTGAACGAATACCAGCCCTGCTGCCAGTCGGCCTCGAAAGCTTCGATCAGCAGTGACGGTTGGTCGGAGGGTTGAACGTTGGACTCGCGGAGCATCTCGGGCGTAGCGGTTGTCAGTCGGCTTGAGAGCGTGAATTCCTTCGCGGTGTAGACTCCGTAGTAGTAACCGGCACCGATGATCGGCGATTCCAAGGCATATCGGACATTGGCATAGACTCGCAGTGGACGCTCGACGGTGTGCAGCGGCAATTCTGCGGTCCAAGAGTTTTCAGAAAGCACCGTTTTGACGTGTCGCCAACAGGGATTCGCACACTTTTCGTCACGGGGGTGCTGGTTGAAATACACATCAACAGATTGAATGGTGCGGGAAGCATCGGGTGAAACTCTCAGGAGCGGGATGCCTCGTTCTGTCTTCAGTTCGAGTGTTGTCTCAGGCGTTTGCGGAAGCGTGAAGCTCCCCTTGAGATGTTGATCGAACCACAGTGGTCCACACACAAAATGTTCGGGTTTGTCGCGGTGATCGAGATTGGGAGCATACGCGAATCGGAACGAATCGCCGGGTTTGGTCGCGACTACTTTGTTGAGGTCATCGACTCTGCCGTAGAAATCGTTCACGGGGTTGATAAACAGCACTGGGCATTTCAGTCGCTGGCAGAACTTGCTGTTCTCCCAGTGCAACTCCGACGGAAAATCGGTGATGCCGCCGCATGAGGGGACGGCAGCACGGACTCGCGCGTCTATCGCAGCGACCATGACCGTGAGCTTGCCACCCATTGAGTGCCCGTAGATGCCAAGTCTGGAGCCATCGACTTCCGGCTGCTGTTCCAGAAACGTCAGCCCGCGACGGACTCCGATCGCCACCAGTAGCCACGAGCTGTTCCGAGGCGATTCGACCGCATCGAGCGTGAATTCATTCGGCGTCTGTACAGCAAAGTGATTGATTGGATCGCGCTTGGGCGGATGCGTGCCATCGACCTCTCCCCAATCGGTCCCGGCGTTCTCCCAGATATTCTTGTGGTTGCCGTCGTTGAGTTGGTTGCCGCCCCATTTCAGCGAAATGCACGCATAGCCTCGTCGAGCGTTCGTGACCGCCACGTTCAGGTTCGCACTCTGTCCACCACCATGAACCTGAATCAGTCCGGGAAGCCGTTCGCCACCTTTAGGAAAAGCATAGAGCCCCGCCATCACCGACTTGGACCCTTTGAAGACGCCGATGCGAAAGCGGACGATGCGACAGACCACTCCGTCGGTCTCCCATTCATTCAGCGTCTCGGCTTCGAGCGGTTCCTGGCGTGGATCGTAGTCACCCCAAATCTCTTCAATGGTTTGAGGAACCTGACCGTCCTTCAGTGGAGGGAGTGTTTCCTCCGCCTTCGAAGCCTGAATCCAAACAACTAGTAAAAACACAGTTGTGAAGACGATGAGCGGGCGAAGTGTCAGGGTTCCAAATTTCAGGCTCAGTCCGATCAAGGTGTGTTTCATCAGCGATTGGCTGCGGCACTGGAACAATCGAATCATCACTTCGACTCCTTTTTTGCAGCGAGCGACGCGGCCAGTTTGACGCGGCGAGCCAGTTCTTCCGACAGATTCTTCCAGCGGGCACGCTGTCGAATGTCTAGGCCCGGCTGCGCGCTGGTTCCCGTTGCGAGCATCCGTTCGGTTTCCATCGCTGCCGGATCGCGGGTCGTGCTGCGTAGCAACTTCAAGAACAGAGTTGCCCGCTCGGTGCTGCCGTAGCAGAGAGCCAAGCGGTCGCTATGAAACTGTTCATAGGTTCGATCGGGGTGCCAACTGAAATACTCCAGCGCGATGTAGTTCAATTCGTGAGCCGGGCACTGGTCGCCGTTTTGTCCGGTAATGACCAGCCCGGCCATCTTCGCCTGAGCGAGGCGGTTGCAGATGAAGGGCAACAATGGCGAGTACTCGTCGTTCCAGGCCCCCGGCTCACTCCACCAACGAGCCGCATCGAACGGAGCACCCCAGACGCTGCCGTGATGCAGCAAACCGATCTCATCTTTGAATCGTGACGCGGGCGGGCGGACTTCTGTCGGCCACGATTTCGCAGTCGTCATTCCGGTGATCGTCCACTGGCAGATGGCGTTGCTCGGCGTCTGCTGGACGAACTTCGGAGGAAACACGGCGTTCTTGCCGAGAACGCGGACTCGTTCTTCGGTGAAGCCGATGTAGCTCGCGAACGTCATCCAACCGTCGGGTCGCATACGTTGAGCGACCTCCAGGATTGGCTTCTGCGAGACCATCATGTCCCAGAGACAATTGGGATCGTTTTCGGGCTTCGCTCGCTCGGCCCGGCATTCGTCGGAGTAGCACGACATGAAGTCGCCGTTCTCCAGATTGATGCCGCCGATGTCGGGGAGGTTCGTGAAGAGCCACTCCGCGCCGTCGCGAAGCCATTGCTGATTCATCGGTTTCAGCGGATCGATCATACTGGCGATCGGCTCCCCCTTTTCGTTCTGTGCCCGCAGTTCGGGATGCTGCTTGAGCCAGACATCGAGATTGAATTTGTTGTTTTGGCTGTAGATGAAACCACCGTAGCCCCCCTGCGAACAGACGCCCGGCAAGACACGAACGTTGTTGCGACTAGCGTAGCGACTGATCTCGCGCCCCATCTCCACGCCGCCGTGTTCGTCACGCAGGAAGCCCCACACGATCAGGCCGTTGAGTTTGTGATCGCTCAGGTAATCGATCGCTCGCGTGAAGTGCGTGCGAAAGCCGTCAGGAGTGTAGGGAACTGCCATCGAACCGATCGCGGGGTTCTCGTTGACGTACAGCTTCATGGTCTCTTCGAAGGTGGGAGACCAGTTGCAATTGCCGTCCCACGTCCAGACGACGCGATATCGGAGTGCCGGTTTGTCGGACTCGTTTAAATCGCCCGCGACGGCGGCAGCTCCTTCTCTGAGTTTCAGCTTCCACGAAACCAGTTCACTGATCGCGTGCTGCACGCCAGCCAATGTCTTGCCGCTGGCGACTAGTACCAACCGCTCTTGCCACTTCGCAGTTTTGAGCAGGTAGCCTTCATCTCCAAGATCGCCGATTCTCTTGTCATCGCCTGCAATGGCCTTCACGACGGGATTGCTCGCCGGAGTGCCGATCACCACGAGTGACGCGGGCGACTCCGGCGGAAGTTCGTCGGTATGCACCAGCACGGTCGCGCCGGTCAACTTGTGCAACCGATCGGCCAGTCGCCGCCCCGCCCACTCATTCTCTCCCGGCGAGTGGATCGAAACTGCGGGTTTCCCACCACCCACCAGCACAAACTCATCGGCGTGCAGCAAATCTGGACCAAGGGCCCATGTGATGCAAATGAAAGCTCCGAAAAGAATTTGAGTCATGTGTGGTCTCGGTTGGAATTGCTTCAAATTGATGGTCACTGTTCGCTCCACGAAAGTGCAAATCATTCAAAGACGGCTTGTTTTTGGATCGCGTTCCACAGCGCATCGGTGACGGCTTGCATCCCTTTGTCGCCGGGATGGCCGGCAACTCCGGCGTGCTCGATCTTTCGTTCGGCTCGGGCATAATTGGCCTCGTCAAAGCCGAGCTTGCTGATGTCGATGAACGTGCCGCCTGCCGCTTCGCAGGTCTTCTTCATGAGCTTGTCTTTTTCGGCGGCCTGCCAGAACTGGCTGCGGACAAAGATCGTCGGCTGACCGTGCTTCTTCAGTTCTGTAAAGAGGTTGGTGAAAGCTGCTTCGAACTGAGCTTTGGTCTCGTCGGTCTTCGGCGACGCGGCGTTCTCACCCAGCGCGACGATCACGACATCGGCGTCAAATGCGAGTTCTTCTTTCAACTCGTCCGCCAGTTTGTACGCGGTCAAGTTGCGCTCGAAGTCGGCGATGTTTTTGACCTTCACTTCCGGTTTTCCGCCAGCGGCTTTCGCGATCTGACTCGTCAGCAGATGAACGTAGTCTTTGTCCTCGGCACTCGCGGCCATACCCCAGTTTCCGGTCCAGCCGATCTTCGGAGCAGGACCGTGCAGCGTGATGCTGTTCCCCAAGAACAAGACCTTGCCGACACGCTGCTTGCCGATGCTCAGTCCCTTCTGGGCAGGTGCATTGGCTTGAGTCGATACCGTGACAAAGTCACTGGC
>JAPLNX010000430.1 GCA_026400935.1 Planctomycetia bacterium
GAAATGGACGATGCCCATCCCGAAGTGGAAAGAGGCTCTCAACCACTTCGCCATCCTCTTCGAAGGACGAATGCCAAAAATCCTCAACTGAACACAAACACTTCAGCAAATTCCGCCTGACACATAATTCCAGACAGGCCCGAGATGGCGGTGTCTCGCGAGCTTCCCGCGTCATCACAGCTTTCTGGTGCGGGCCTCGTCGCGCATTCTGATCGTGGCGTGCAATACGCCAGCGAGCACTATCAAGGAGTGCTCACGCAACACGACATCGAATGCAGCATGAGCCGCAAAGGCAACTGCTGGGACAACGCTCCAGCCGAGAGCTTCTTCGCGACGCTCAAGAAGGAGCTGGTCCATCACGAAACATATGCGACTCGCGCGGCGGCCCGCGCAAGCCTGTTCGATTACATCGAAGTCTTTTACAACCGCGAACGGCGACACTCGGCCTTGGGCTATGTGTCACCGCTCGCCTTTGAGCAGGAGGCCGCGTAACCGGCCTCGATCCTGACCCGCCCCACGGTGGATCGCGCGGCCGTGGGGAGCCTTTTTTGCCGTGAGTGTCTGTTTTGAATTCCACGTCCACTCACGGCGAAAAAGACTCCCCACGGCAACAACCAGCTCCTGCGGAGTTCCTGATCATGTCACCCTGTCTGTTTCAGACCTAACCCAGCGCCCAACAAACGGGGGGAAGCCCAATGCTTTGTTTCCTCCAATTCAAATCGTGGGCATTGAACAGAGGGAAACAAACCGGACAGAGAGGGGCAGACAAAGACTCAAAGGACTATTTCGCATGAGTGGACCTCTTCATCTTCG
Organism: Planctomycetia bacterium; assembly: GCA_026400935.1. Taxonomy (GTDB): domain Bacteria; phylum Planctomycetota; class Planctomycetia; order Planctomycetales; family Planctomycetaceae; genus SXKJ01. Next base: position 814 of record JAPLNX010000430.1, read on the forward strand.
GCGTTTTCTAAATTCGAGTTCTCTGGTCAACAAGACTGGCGGAAAGCCTTTGAGTTCAGAACTCGTTGGCTTTGAACCTCATCAGAAGCCCGACCTTTCGGGAAGGCCGGACTGCTCATAAGGTTGAAGGGGACCGATGCTGCGGTGACGAAAACCTCGCATGATGTCGGTTCGCCCATGCATTTAGATCTGCGCGGAGTAGTTGATTCAGACCAACCCACATTGTTTCAAGAGCGACAATGGGTCGGGATTGCGGCCACGGAAGGCGCGGAAGACATCCATCGGATGCTGGCTGCCGCCCAATGACAACACAGTGTCGCGGAAGCGGCGGCCCGTGGCGGAGACCGCTGATTCGTTGTCGAGTCCCGCTTCTTCAAATGCAGAAAAGGCGTCGGCACTCAGAACCTCGGCCCATTTGTAGCTGTAGTAACCCGCGGCATAACCGCCGGAAAAAATGTGTTGGAATGAGCACAACATCCGGTCTTCAGGAAGCGGTGGTAGGACCGATGTTCGTTCGGCGATTCGGCGTTGCACGTCGAACGGGGACTCGCTTGATTTCGGATCAAACTGATGATGCAGGTGCATGTCGGTCATGCCGAAGTGCAATTGCCGCAGCATCATGCTGGCCGCTCGAAAGTTTCGAGCGGCGGTCAATTTCGCGAAGAGCTCATTAGGCAGTGGTTCGCCCGTTTGATAGTGGCCGGACAATTCGCGAATCGTCGGGCGGTGATAACACCAGTTTTCCATGAACTGACTGGGAAGCTCGACCGCGTCCCGCTCGATCCCGCTGATGCCAGCGGCGTCCGCTTCGTTGACAGTGGTCAGCATGTGTTGCAGGCCGTGACCGAATTCGTGGAACAACGTTTCGACTTCGCGAAACGTCATCAATGACGGGGTCTCACCGATCGGCGGCGTGCTGTTGCAAACCAAGTGAGCGACTGGCAACTCGACGCGGCCTTCGACCAAGCGGCGCGACAAACACGTATCCATCCACGCTCCGCCCCGCTTGTTTTCGGGGCGCGAGTACGGGTCCAAGAAGAACGCGGCGATCGGCGTATCGCCGTTGTCCGCGTCGAACACGCGGAAGAACCGCACGTCGGGATGCCACACGGAGACCTCGCCGTCCGCTGCGCGAATCGAGATGCCGAACAGTTTTCGCAGCAACGCAAACAGACCGTCGAGCACTCGCGGCAGCGGGAAGTACGGCCGCATTTGCTCGTCGGTGTAATCGTAGCGTTGCTCGCGCAGCCGCTCGGCCCAGAAACCGATGTCCCAATGTTTGAGCGGCTCGGTCTGCCCACCGGCGAGGGCGAGTGGAGTCAAATCTTCCAAATCTTTTTCCGCTGGTCTGCGTGACGCGGTGAGCAGCGTCTCGAACATTTCTTCAACCGCCGCGACGCCGGGGGCCATCTTCTCCGCAAGACTCACTTCCGCAAACGATTGAAAGCCGAGCAACTCCGCCTTCTCTCGCTTGAGCCGCAAGATGCGAGTGATGTTCTCGCTGTTGTCCCATTTTCCCGATGCCGCTCGCGAGATGAACGCGCGATAGACCGTCTCACGTAAATCGCGTCGCCGACAGTGCTGTAAGAACGGCATCACGATCGGACCATCCAGCGTGATCCGCCACGGCCCCGCTTCGGGCGTTGCGGTTTGTGTCAGAGCCGTCGCGTCGGTTGTGGTCGCGTTTGCTTCCTCGCTGCCGGGCTTCTTCGCACTCGCTTGATTGAAAGACTGCGCCGCCAGTTGCAACAGACTCGGCGGCAGCCCGGCGACTTCGTCCGGTTGTGTGAGGATCAATTCAAACGCCTTCGTCGCATCGAGCACGTGATTTGAAAAGTCTGTGCAGAGTTTTGACAGCTCTTCGGCGATCGCGTTGAAGCGCTCCAGCTTCTCTCCTTCGAGGTTGATTCCCGACAGCTTCGCCGACAGCAGTCGCTGATCGACGATCCGTTGCCGAGCGGAGGTCAACGTCGCACCGCTTTGTTCCTTCATGCGTTTGACCGCCTCGTAAATCGGCCGGCTCTGCGAGGCACGCAAACCAAATCGCACGACCTCCGGCAGAACTGTCTCGTATGCCGTTCGCAGTTCGTCGGAATTGAGCACGCCGAAGAGATGCGTCACCGGCTTCCACGCATAATCGAACGGCCGATCGATTCGTTCCAGCGGCGTGAAGAGGTCGCTCCAACTCGGCAGGTCAATCGTCGGCAGACTCGTTTCCAGCTCCGTGAGTTGTCGTTCGGCGTCGGACAAGATCTGTCGCACGGCCGAAATAATGTGCTCGGGACGAATGCGGTCGTACCTCGGCAAGCCCTCGGTCAAGAGCAGCGGGTTGTCTTGTATGTCAGCGGAAGAGTCAGGCATCAGGTCGCTCCGTGGTGGTTTCGTTGATTAGCTCACGGGGTCTTAAACGAGATGTTTAACCGCACGCCGCAGGCACGCACGCTTCGAAACTAGTGTGCCTGCGGCGTACGGTTCAATGATCATGCAAGACATTTCATTGAAGGCCGCGTGAGGGTGGGATTGTGACGGAATCGGTTGTAGGGGGCGAGCCGAGCGGGTTGCCGTCGCGATATGTTCGATTCGTACAATCGACAGGATGGTTACGGATTGCTCTCCCTTCGCTCGTTTCCTACGAGGCAGTGTTTGAAGCTGAATGCTGGATCGATCGGTCGCCGATGATATGAGTGGCTCCGGCAAGAATTGCTGGTCGCCGAGCACGAAGAGGCATCGTAGAACTGGCGATTCTCCTGTCTGTGATTCACGAAAGTCACGCAGGCAAGCCGCCCGCCCTATGCATGATTCACCTGCTCGATACAAGATCTCTTCAACAATAAATAGCGGAGTTCCACGATGAGAAAACACCTGTTTGCTTGGGGTTTGCTAGCGGTCCTGGGTTTCACGTCCAGCGCGGTCGCACGTGATCGAGGCTGCTGCTGCGATTCGATGCCGGCTCAGATTCAAGCGATGTGCTGTCAAGGAACGTTGCTGCCGTATCACGTCTCGCTGAAGCGAGCAGAAGATGCGACGAAGGCTGAAACCGCGCTCGCTCAACTCATTCAAGAACGCGACAAGCTGCAAGCCGACTTGGCGAAAGCACAAGCTGATCTGAAAACGGCGGTCGCCGATCGCGACAAAGCCAACAATGAAAAGGCCGCTGCAACTGCTGAACGAGACAAAGCTCGTGCAGAAGCGGTCGCTTCAGCGAAGGTCGCGAAGGACCAACAGGCTCAAGCCGCTGTTGCGAAACAAGCAGCGGATGCTGCGAAGCAAGCCGCTGAAACTGCTGCGAAAGCGAAAGCAGATGCCGACACGGTTGCCGCGAAAGCCAAAGAAGAACTCGCGAAATCAAAAGACGAACTGACGAAGCAGGTCACTGCTGCTCAGACCGACGCCAAGAAGGCTGCGGAAGAAGCCAAGAAAGCGGGCGATGAATCGAAGAAAGCTAACGAAGAAAAAGAGAAAGTGGCCGCCGATCTCAAGAAGGCGAACGATGAAGTCGCGCAGTTGAAAGAGAAGCTCGCCGCCGCACTCGAGAAGAAGGACGAGAAAAAAGAAGAGAAGCAGGAAGTGAAACAAGAGGCTCAGAACGAGGCCACTGACGGCAACCAGACGGCTGCGATCCTGGAAGAGAAAGTGACTGTGGAAGAGAAATAGTAAACTCTGACGACAATCCGTTTCTGGAACATTGAAATCAAATGGCCGCCCCGGATCGCCCGATTCGGGGCGGTTTTGTTTTTTATCGCGTCAAAAATCGACGACACCGGGGATTTGTGAGCCGAGTGTTTCAAAATCATGGGCGGAGAATCTTTTGGAAATCAGAAGTGAGAAGTATGTCGTCGTGAGATTGCCTTTCCATGATTTTGCTCAGCTCACTCGATGTGCCAGTCCCAATTCCAAGACGACTGCGATTGAACTCGTTAATCTCCTGCTTCTATCGAATCGGGACGAAGTGCGTGCCGATCCATTTTCTCACCGCAGGAGTTGCCGCTCATGATTCGCTTCCTAGGGTTCGTGGTGTTGAGCTTGGTCGCCATACAGATTTCCGTGGCACGTGCGGACGATCTGAAAGTGACGCTAAAGGCGGGGGACCGCATCGTGTTTCTAGGTGACTCGATCACGCAGGCGGGGGCCGGGCCGAATGGTTATGTGACGATGATTCGGCAAGAACTCGACAAGCGGCACGCCGATCTCAAGATCGAAGTGATCGGAGCGGGGATCAGCGGCAACAAGGTGCCCGACCTGCAACGTCGTGTCGACAAAGACGTCATCGCTAAAAAGCCGACGATCGTGGTGATTTACATCGGCATCAATGATGTCTGGCACGGTGCCTCAGATCCCTCGAAAGGGACGCTGCCTGAAGCGTTTGAGTCTGGATTGAAAGAAGTGATCGGCAAGTGCCGCGACGCCGGTGCGACAGTTGTGTTGTGTACTCCAACCGTCATCGGTGAAAAGAAAGATGGCGCGAACAACCTCGATACAAAGCTCGATCAGTATTCCGACATCAGTCGCAAGATGTCCAAAGAATTGAAGTTGCCTCTGTGCGATCTGCGCAAAGCGTTCGCCGATCACCTCAAGGGCAACAACAAAGAGAACGCCGACAAAGGCGTGCTGACGAGCGACACCGTGCATCTCAACCAAGCGGGTAATCAGTTCGTCGCAGACATGATGCTGAAGACGCTCGATTCGAAGTAGGCTCTGGCGCACGCGGCCCGCGTGCATCTCTTTTACGTAGCCGTCTCCGCGTGACGAGCCGATTACTCAGCAATATTTTGGTGATGAGCAAGGTTTTGTTGAGCGACCGGCTCGTCACGCGGAGCGTGACGGCTAGTGCGTTTGCAAGTGGATTGAATCTGCGAGGTGCAAGTCCTCGTCGAAGTTGGTTTGAACTTTGTATCCGAACGTAACTGCGTCGTCGTGAGACGGGGTGGAGAGCAACGGGA
>JAPLNX010000067.1 GCA_026400935.1 Planctomycetia bacterium
GAAGACGATCCGGTGATCAAGTTGGGGTTCATGCCGCGCAGCTCAAAGGCTGCACTTCGCAACTTGACCAAGTTCTATGCCGACACGATGACCATTGAAGGAGACGTGCAGGCACCCAGCGATACCGTCGAGTTCCATGCCCATCGCGCCGAAGTCAACGCCAAGAACCTGTACGCGGCATTGGGAGCGAACGATTCTGGTGTGACCGCACAGAACGTCTGGTTCGATCTCGAAGAACAATTGCAACACAGCGGCTGGATCATCGGGAAAGATCGCGTTGACATCGACGTGCTCAGCAGTGATGGGACGCGGCCGTATTTCGCGTTCGAGGATGAACTGGTCGGTCTGAAGGCCGATGTCGGAAGTCTGATCAAGACGCTGAATCCCAACAGTGTGATCGACATCAACACGAATCAATCGATCCAAACCGCGGGTCTGACCGAAGTCCACGGCGCGGGTTCGCACGCGGACTTGACCGCAGACACGAAACTGACGGTGCTCGAAGGAGGCATCGTCGCGGGTCGCGATGTCAACAACGTGCTGACGCTCAATGCGGGCTTGTTGCTCTCGGTGAATTCTGGCGGAGCGGTCACCGCCGGGGCACGCTTTGAGACTGGCAGCGGCTACCAGCACAACGTCAGCGGCGACATCAAACGGTCGTTTGCGAAGGGGACCGACTACGCGAGCAACGCGGTGATTGACTGGAGCCAAGGCTTCGATCCGAAATCTCCATTGGATGTCATCACGCTCCCTGTTCCCATTAGTCAGCCCGCGGCAGACACGCTGTTCGCTGATCTGACGGATGCCCAAAAGGACGCCGTGGCGATCGCGATCGAATACACCAAGCTGGCTGACGGGACTTATCGGAACAACGTCGGCGGTGCGATCAAAACCACGTTGGCGAAGGGAACCGACTACACCAGCGGCACCGTGATCGATTGGAACAAAGGCTTCGATCCGAAATCGACATTGGATGTCATCACGCTCGTCGTCTATCTGCAACCGGCGGCCACAGCCGAGTTCGAAGAACTGACGGCTGTGCAAAAGGACGCCGTTGCGATCTCGCTCAACTACGGCAAAGGGGCCGACACAGACGGCGCGCCGGTCGCCGTGCAAACAGGAGCGGGAGCCGATGCCATTCTGAACTCGCCGCACGAACTCTTCATCGGTGGCACCGTGACGACCTCGGATCAGATGCAGCTCAATTCCGGCACGCCGCAGTTCGATTACACGGCGTATTTCAACCGGCTGCCCGGCAGAAAACGGGCGACCGAGTCACTGGATGCGGCATCCCTCACGGCTTTCGTGGCCAGTTTGAGTGCCGGGGAAGTTTCCAGCGAGTTAGGAGGGACTTTCACGAATCACCACTTACCGTTGACGAAAACGGTCGTTGTGACCACGCTGGAAACCGGAAATCGCTGGCTGCTCACAGACGATTTGGGAAATCGCTATGTCGTGTTTGTGTCAGACTTCAATGACGATGGCACGCTGGATCGTCTGGATATCACCGATCCGCATCCGCTGACTCAGCACAGTCAGTACGGCATCCTGCTGACCGGTACGCTGACGGCGCTGGCGGCGAACACCGAGCTGAAACTGGTTTCGGATGCCGACATTATTTCGCGCGGCAACATCAACGTGTTCGGAACGAACTCCGACCTGCTGATTCAGTCGGATCGGCTCGTCTACTTGGAAGGCTTCATCGACGTCAAAGACAGCATTCGAATCTACGGCGGCATTGAGGCCGACGGGACGTCGCACCACAACTCGGATCCGCTCATGGGCAGCAGCGTCTACGTCGCGACGACCTCGCGCATTGTGACCCGCGATGCTGGCAGTTCGATCGACATTCGCGGCGCTCAGGACGTGGATTTGTTCGGAGCGTTCGTGGCAGGCGGAACCATCGGCGAACACGGAGTCACGTTCTCCGGGCCGAGTTCCTCGATCAGCGTCACGGCTGGCCAGCAAATTTTCCTCGACACCGGCCTGCTCGCCTCGGGCACGGTCACGGTCAATGCGGGCACTCCTGGTGCGGACGACACGCTTGCCGCACTGTTCCCTGGTTACACGTTACCAGCGGACGACGCCAACGATCGCTTGAGCCTCGTCATCACCACTGCCGGCGGTATTACGACGTCGGGCGAAACGACCGACAACTCGGGCGGCGGCATCGTCATCAACGCTACGGGCAACATCGAAATCCTGGGAACCTTGAACGCCGGTGCGAACGTGTCGCAACAGTTTGACGTGCAAGGCAACTTCTTGGGCGAGACTCTCACCTATACCGACGAGCCGACGACGCTGACCATCAACACTTCAGGCCGCGCGTTCCTGGGGGGCCACACGCTCAATCAAGCGCGAGAACTGGTGCAGACGGGCGCGATCATGCGCGCCGCTCACGCGATGACCGTCAACGGCGGTGATTTCCGCACGCACGAAGGTTTGCTCGTCCATGCGGCCAGCGAGCTGACGGTCAACGATCCCAACGGCTCGATCACACTCACCTCGCAGAACAACGCCACTGTGCTCGGACTGTTCGTCGCTGGCGGTCGCATCGATACCGTGCGTGACGTCAATGGCGGCTACCTGGGCCGAGTTCCTGTTTACTTCGACGGCGACTCGACAGTCACGTTGCAGGCCGGTGGGACCGTCGAGATTGGTCAGGACATCGTCGCCGGAAAACGGATCGACATCATCGGCGGCAACGGCTCTGGCGGCAGCGGGCCGGGACTGACAGTGCAGGGGAGCGGGCGGCTGATCACGCTGAGAGAAAACAGCCAGATCAATCTCAATGCGCCCGGTGAAGTGGTCATCCTGCCGCCGGGACACATCAACGAAATCCAGTCGCAGGGATTCACGGTTTCATCGCTGGGTCGCCTCACAGCAGACGTCACACTGGCGATCACGGTCGATCGCGTGGACTTCACTTATTCCGGCGCGGTCACGCTCACGGCCGCGGCCACGGCGGAAAACAGCGGCATCGCCGACCTCGTCGCCGATCTGCAGGCGGCCCTCGAAGCGGGCAGTTACACCATTGCGACCTCCAACAACCCGTCCCGCATCGTCGGCGAACCGTTCACGGAAATGGCGGACGATCCGTCGACGGAAGGCTTCGTCGATCCGGATGTGAAGATCAAACTTCGCAACGGGACGCTGCTGTTCACCAGCCCGTATGCCATCACGATTCAAGACTCGTCCGTGAACGCGGACCAGTTGGGTGTCGACATTTCATTCGGCACCCTGACTTCGACGCGGCTGTACGCCATCGACGCGGCGGAACCCGGTTCGACGGTCAACATCGGCGCACCGCTCGGGCCGAACGGCAAGCTGTCGATCGGCGGCAAGGTCCGAGCCTATTCGGCCATCAATCTCTACAGCGGCACGTCACCCGATGGCACGGACATCGATCTCGGTCCGACCGGCGTCCTCGAAACGGTGAATGGCCCGGTCAAGTTCAGCGCCGGTCAGTACGGCGACATTCGTGGCGAGATCATCGCCGGTGGAGCCGGTTCCGACATCATTCTCGACGCCGCGCAGACGTTGCGCATTCGCGGGCACTTGACCGCCAATCGGGACATCTTGCTGAGTGCCGGCAACGCGCTCGTGCCGCATCAGGTCAGTGTGCAGATCGACGGCACCAGCCAGCTCACTTCGACGGCAGGCGGGGGCCACATCATCGTCACCGGCTACAACGACGTCGTCTTCGACGGAGTGGTCGGTACTGGCAGCAATCATCTTGCCACGCTGGAATTGAACGCCGTCCACGGCAACCTGACGATTCCGAAGACCTCCGGTCGCATCGAGTCCGATGCGCTGATCTTCCTCAAAGGCGCGATCGTCGATGTGCAAGGTGTCGTTCACAGCACTCTGACAACCGCGAGCACCAGCGATTACGAGATCACGATCGACGCCACCGATAGGGCGATCATCAATGGCGATCTCCAACTCACCGGTTCCCTGTTGATCAAAGGAACCAACGAAGTCGATGTCTTCAATACGACGGTGGCCATTACCGAACCCGGACAGAAAGTTCGGTTCGCCGGTGGCAACATCCGCTTCGGCAAAGCTTCGACCGACGCTAATGGCCAGCCGGTACAACTCGGCGCGCTGGTCACGTCAGTGGACCTCATCGAGTTCGACTCCACGGGCCTCGTGGAGATTGGCTCTGGCTCGGTGATTGCCACGAGCGGTGAGAATTCCGTCATCGACTTGCACGCGGGGAGTTTGGCGATTGCCGGTTCGTTGTTGGCCGGAGCGACCGTCAGCGGTTCCGACACGATGTTTGGCGGCGCGTCGGCTGACGTCGTAATCGCGGCGAAAGCATCAGTGACGCTCGGCGGAATGGGGATTGTCGGTGGCACCTCGCAAATCGTCGGAGGCACGTTGCGAGCGACCGGCGACATCTCGGTTCAAGTCCACGGCGGTACCTCGGACGTCAGCTTCACGATGAATGGCGCGAGCAGTCTCGAAACGGTCGCGGCGACCAACGAGCCGCCCGGAGTCAGCCACAACATCACGATCATCACGGATCAGAACATTCAAATTTCCGGGGCCATCAATGCGCTCGTGAGCGGTTCCGACGTCACGCTGACGTCGAACGAATTGATCCTGATCGACGGTCTGGTCAAAGCGGACGATCAACTCAAGCTGACGGGTGGCACTGACGAAACCGGCGTCGGATTGATGGTCCAGCCGCTGGTGTTCAAACTGGATGCGAACGGCGACGCGGTCCTGGATGCCGACGGCAATCCGATCCGGCTGAGCGGCGGCACGTTGACGACGAACGTCGGCGGAACGATCACGCTGACCAGCCCACAAAAAATGGTTTTGTCGGGTGTGATCGGAGAAGTTCACAACGGTGTCCCGGATGCAGCGTCTATCAAGGTCACGCAAGCGACGGACGTAAGCGTTCACGGGCACGGTAGCAGTGATGGAATTGGCTCGTGTTTGAAATGAGCCTGAACGGCGGTGACAAGGTAGTCGTAGATTGAACGGTTTTGGAGGCGGCAGGTTTCGGAGACGGTGAGGATGCGTTCGAGGA
>JAPLNX010000224.1 GCA_026400935.1 Planctomycetia bacterium
GACCACCGCCCATGCACTGGCCGTTCAATCCTCTCGCAGGTAAGACCATCAACCGGAGAGCCGGATGCGGGAAACCCGCCCGTCCGGTTCGGAGGGAGGGGCGACCGAAATCAATCGGTCGTTCCTACCCCTATCGTAAGGCTACGGAGTCACTTCAACCTTGGGCAGCAGCATCTTCAAACGTTGCTTTCCTGCCGCCGTGATTTTTGAGCCTCCGACGTTGATCGTGCGCACGTTCTTCAGTCCGGCAAGATGCTCGATCGCGGCATCGGTCACTTGGTTCGTATTGAGCACCAAATCCTCCAGCGTCGTTAGACCGGCGAGATGTTTGACGCCGTCATCATCTAGTGGGCCGCCGAAAAAGCGGAGCATCCGAAGCTTCGGCAGCTTGCCGATTTCTTTGAGCGTCGCATTGCTGGCCGCCTTGTCGTAGATGTCGAGTTCATAGAGTTCCTGAAGTTTTCCGATGAACGGCAACGCCGCCTCGGTCGTTTCCTTGCCGTGAATGTGAAGCTGCCGCAAGTTGATGAGGTTCGCGACGTGCGCGAGTCCGGCGTCGGTGACGTTCGTATGCACGATCTCCAGCCGGCGTAGGCTCGGCAGTTTGCCGATCGCTTCGAGCCCCGCGTCACTCGCCGGGGACGAATGCAGGTTGATCGACTCAAGCTGCGTCATGCCCGCGAGGTGTTTGAACCCCGAGCCCGTGATCTTTGACGCACAGACCGTCATGCGACGCATCTTTGTCAACGCGGCAAGATGTTCGAAGCCCTCGTCACTGACCGCCGTTAGGCAGACGTTGAGGAACTGCAAGTTGGTCAGACCTTTCAAATGAATCAGCCCGGCGCTGGCGACGGCGGTGCCGGAGAGTTCGAGTCGCCGCAGCGCGTCTTGTCCGACGAGTAGCTTCAGTGTGTCGTCGTTGACCCGCTGCGTGATCGCTTTCGCGTCGGGCTCTTTGTGCCCGTCAGTTCGCTCGTTGAGGTTGAGTTCCGCGATGCGACCGAAGACTTCGAGCGACTCGTCACCGGCGATCGAACGGAGCCAGTCGGGAGCCGCGATGTCGAGTGTCGCTTTGCCGCCGAGCCGTTTCACTTCGGCCAACAGGGGACGATCGGCTGCGTGCCGCGCGGCCGCCTTGTTGAGTTCCGGCAGCAATTTATCGACATCTCCGCGAATCTGCGGATCGCTGAGCTTGGCGACGAGCGATTGCACTTGTTGCCGTGCGTCGTCGTCGAGTTGTCCGCCGTTGACTTTCGCGTCGGCGGCGACCTTGGCGATCGCTCGCAGCGTCTCCGCATCGGCGTGAGTTCGCTGCACGACCAAGTCGAGCGTTCGCGAGATTGGCATCGGCTTCCCCGGATGTCCGGCGAATCCTTTCACGCCGACCACCGCGTGAAAGACTCCCGGAGGATCGCCGGTCGTGCAAAAAATCTCGTCGTGCTTCGGGCCGCCGAAGGCGATGTTGCTCACGACCTTTGTCGGCAGCGGAAGATAAGCGAGCACTTCGGCCTTTGGACTGAGAACAGTGATCCGACCCTTGCCGGTTTCGGGACGATGAAAGTCGGTGACCCACAAATTCCCCGCCGAATCGAACGTGCAGCCGTCGCCGCCGGAGCCACCGAGGTCATAAAACAATTCCGGCGGACCACACAGTTCGTTGTCCTTCGGCAGCGCGTAACGCAGGATCTTCTTCGACTGCGACTCGATGACGTAAAGGTGCTTGCTCGCCGGATCGACATCGAGCCCGTTCGGAAAGGCGAGCCCCGTCGCCACGCGATCGACTCGCCCGTCGGGCCGTGCTCGAAACACGTTGCCGACCGGGGTCTGTGGCGTTGAGCCTTCTGGGTCCGTCCAATAAACGTTGCCTCGGCCATCGATGCTCAGATCATTGAGACTCCGCAGCGGTCGCGTTTCAAACTGATCGACGATCACGCCGACCTTTCCTTCGGGCGAAAGGTCGAGCAGCGCTTTGTATTTGTTGTCGCAGATCAGCATGTGCCCGTCGGCACGCAACACCGTCCCGGCCGGGCCGAGATCGAGATGCTTGTGAACCTTGTGATCGGCATCGACTCGCAACAACGGCCCGGAACAAAAGAAAACTTCGCCGCGAAACCATGTCGGCCCTTCGGAATAACCGGGTGCCGGGGCGTATTGCTCGAACGTCACTCCGGCGAGCTTTTTGGCCAGTTCGCCGGTTGGCTCATCAGCGCAGGATGAAGTCGAACCGTTGACGCTGACAGCAAACAGCAACATCGCCGTCCACGAGTTGACGATTCGCCAAACTGCCGAGTCACAGAAAAGTCGCATGGTAGGTTCCTGGGAATAGGGTCGGGCAGGAGGGAATCCGGGTGGGATGACGCATGATGGCTGCGATCGCTCGACCCGACAAGCCGTTGGATTGGTTGCCAAACGGCTGATTGGTCTATCAAACAGATTCGGGTCGTAGGAATTCACCGCAGAGACACGGTGGCACAGAGCAAGAAAGTCAGTTCATCGGTTCTCGTGGCACTCATTTTGAATGTCCGCAATTCAGTCCTTCTCGGTGCCTCCTTGTCTCCGTGGCGAATCGCTCTCTGTCGTCGTTCGGCCCGCACAGACTTTCGAGTTCCCTCGCAAGGCGAAGATATACTATGCTCCGCCGCTCAAATTGCGGGGATCGGCCCGCTTTCAATTTTTCTGACATGGACGGCATTCAGCCAAAGGATTGGCGATGTACAAGCTCTTGCTTTGCCAGCGGTATTTGCGGACTCGGTTTATCGCGTTGGCCAGCATCATCAGCGTGATGCTCGGCGTGGCCACAATGATTGTGGTTAACAGCGTGATGTCGGGTTTTGGCACTGAAATGCGGAACCGCATTCACGCGATCTTGGCCGATGTGGTCGTCGAAACGATTAGCTTGGACGGTGCTCCGGACCCTGATCGTTGGACTCGAGTCATTCTTGGCGCTGGAGGCGACGACATTTCCGCGATGGCGGCGACGGTTGAAGTCTATGGCATGATGACGTTCGAGTATCGCGGCCAGTCAGTCACAAAGCCGGTGACGTTGATCGGCATTCAGCCTGAGACGAAGGCGTCAGTTTTTCCCGACGGGAGTTCGTTTCCAGATAGCCTCGATAGTTACACGGCCATTCGCAAGCAAGGGAAACTCATTCGTCCTCCGTTGCGAGGCAAAGAGGTTCCTCCTGGCTGGGAATTGACGGCGGAGGCAATCGCTTATCGACGGAATATGGTCGAGCGACAGCGGATCTTCATGGAGCAACGTCAGTACGAACAAGAATTTGAACGTCGCGAATCGAAGGAGTTGGATGACGAGACTCCGTTTGAGGCGTCTGATGCCGTGGCGAAGTCAAAGTCTCGAGCTACTGGCGCGGACCCGTTTGCGAATCGCACAGTGAATGAGTCGGAGAACGCGAAGTCGCCGGAGTTCGGCGCACACGATCCCGTGATGGCCGAGGTCGATCAGGCCGCACCGCAGACGGCGCGAATTATCCCCGGAGCTGGATTGATCGAGTTCCTCTATGAAGATCGTGAAACTGGCGAAAAGAAAACCATGCGAATGCAACAGCCAGGCGATGATGTGATGATCAGCACGGTGAAAGCGGGCCGTCCCGAACCATGCCGCTTTCACGCGACGATCGTCGATGTGCTCAAGACTGGCATGAGCGAGAACGACAGCAGTTTGGTCTTCTGTAATCTCGAAGAGTTGCAACGAGCGCGGGGGATGATTGATCCTGAGTCCGGCATCGGTGCGATTACGTCAATTCAGATCAAGCTAAAAAACTATGAACGTTCCGCCGAAATTGTCAAACGCCTGGAAGCGGCGTTGCCACCGGGACTGTTCTCCGTACGAACTTGGGAGCAAAAACAAGGTCCGCTGTTGGCTGCTGTTGAGATCGAAAAGGCGATTTTGAACGTCTTGTTGTTCTTGATTATCGCCGTGGCCGGGTTCGGAATTCTGGCGATTTTCTACATGATTGTTGTCGAGAAAACTCGCGACATCGGTATCCTCAAAGCGTTAGGTGCTAGCTCACGCGGTGTGATGACGATTTTCCTATCCTACGGTTTGGCATTGGGGATCGTCGGCAGCGGAGTGGGTGTGGTGCTTGGTCTACTCTTCGTTCATTACATCAATGAGATCGAAGCGGGGCTGACATGGGTCACAGGCCGTAAGATTTTCGATGAGACGATTTACTACTTTCCAAAGATTCCTACGGATGTCAGTGTGCTGATGGTGGTGACCGTGGCGCTCGCCGCAATGGGCATCGCTGTTCTCGCCAGCGTGTTGCCAGCTCGCCGAGCATCGAAGTTGCATCCGGTTGAGGCATTGCGGTACGAGTGAGTCAACAGTGTCTTTTTTTGAGATTTTACATAGCGGTCATCGCTTCGCGTGACGAACCGATTGGTTGTTAACGCTCATGGAAACGATTGGCTCGTCACGCGGAGCGATGACCGCTACGTACCAGCGGCTTCGCCGCGATACCAATTCAGGGAGGCCATCATGCATGAGGTTCTCAGTTTGAATGAAGCTATGTTGAACGAGGCCGCCATGACACGGAGTTCTCGACCAATGCTCTCAACCGCAACTCACCTTTCGACCGTGGCTCTCGAAAAATTTTATCGCAAAGGACCGCTGAAAATCCCGGTTCTACGTGGTGTTGAAATCAGCGTCCGCAAAGGGGAGTTCCTGTCGATTGTCGGCCAATCGGGATCGGGCAAAAGCACATTGTTGCACGTCATGGGCTTGCTTGATTCTCCGAGCGTCGGCGAAGTGTTGCTCGACGGTGATCGCATCGACGACCTGCCGCAACAGACTCGCGACGAGATACGTAATCGTGTTTTTGGATTTGTCTTTCAGTTCTATCACTTGCTGCCGGAACTCAACGTGCTGGAAAACGTGCTGACGCCGTTGATGATCCGACATTCGTTTTTGAGTTATTGGCGTCGCCGGAACGAGTTCCGCGAACAGGCGTGTGAAATCCTCGAAAAGGTCGGACTAACGCACCGTCTCAAACACAAACCGAGCGAACTTTCCGGCGGTGAAATGCAGCGTGCAGCGATCGCGCGAGCACTCGTGGCGAAACCAGAAGTCCTCTTGGCTGATGAGCCGACTGGCAACCTTGATGCAGGGACCGGTCAGGAAATTATGGGTCTCATGCGGAGTCTCAATGAAGACGAAGGGTTGACGATTGTGATGGTCACTCACGACGAACAGTTGGCTCGGTCAGCTCACCGCATGGTCCGATTGAACGAAGGTCGCTTGGAAATCCTCACTGGAGCCGCATGAAGTTTCAGGAGACCGCTTTTCTTTCGGCGGAACGGCCTCTATACCTCGCGCGAGGCTTGGCGAACCGGAGGGCGTCAGCTCCCTGACAAGTTTGTGCGGTGTTCTGTTCGAAGGCTGACGCCGCCCGACTCGCCAAAGGCCAAAACATTTAGCGAATGATTGCTTGGAGAATATGAACCACCATGAAGATCTATCTCAGCGGTAAGCTCGTCGATAAAGAGCAAGCGGTTGTCAGTGTTTTTGATCACGGTTTGCTGTATGGCGACGGAGTTTTTGAAGGCATTCGGGTCTACAGCGGCCGAATCTTTCTTCTGAAAGAACACATCGAACGAATCTACGAAAGTGCGAAAGCTATTCGTTTGGAAATACCGCTCACGCCTGCGGAGTTGACGCAAGCTGTGAAGGAAACCGTCGCAGCAAACAACATTACCGACGGCTATGTCCGATTGATTGTGACGCGTGGTGCAGGCTCACTGGGACTCGACATTCGCCGTACGAGCAACCCGCAGACGATCATCATCGCCGACACGATCACGCTCTATCCGCGAGAGATTTATGAGAACGGCATGAACTTGATCACTGCCAGCACCATCCGAAATCATCCGGGTGCATTGTCGGCTCGGATCAAGTCGCTGAACTACCTCAACAACATTTTGGCGAAGATCGAAGGGACCGATGCCGGCACGGTCGAAGCGTTGATGATGAACCACAAAGGGGAAGTCGCGGAATGTACCGGCGACAACATATTTATCATCAAGAATGGTGTGCTGAAGACGCCGTCAGCCGATGCCGGAATCCTCGAAGGGATCACTCGGAACGCCGTGTTACAGTTGGCTCGCGAAGCGGGTATTCCGACTCAAGAGACGACATTGATCCGTCATGATCTTTACGTCGCCGACGAGATGTTCCTCACCGGAACTGCGGCGGAAGTGGTCCCTGTTGTGAGCCTAGATGGCCGCCAAATTGGCGACGGTAAGCCGGGAACGCTCACGCTTCGGCTGCTGGGACTGTTTCACGAATTTACGCGGCGTGCTGATTAAGATCGAACTCGGAAAGTAGACCGGTCACTCCGTGACCGGCAGCATCGTCTCACGGAAAACAAGCACGACGCGCGTCGTGCTAAAGTTCAGGCTGATTCTGCTTCGGTGCTGTTGCCGACTTCGGGCTGGTTGTTGCGTTGCGGAGTTTCACGAATGGGCCGAGGAGCGATGTGGCTGTCTCGGTCATAAGTCGGTTGGTTAGTTGAGCGAGTTCCGAGTACCGTAAAAAACAAAAAGACCATCCCTATCAAGCCAACGGCTAACCAAATGAGGCTCCATTCGATTCCTTGAGACGAGACCAAACCGCCGCTGCGTGGCAAATCCAGATCCTGTGATTGTCCTGTCATGACGAAACTCCAGACGAACGTTTGGTAGGCGCAAATGGGGTTGGGTGAGTAGCCCGGCGAGGGGCATCACTATCACTACTCAGAGTCCAAGAACGCAAGAACGTCTCGAAAGTGTCCACACAATTTGACGTGAATTGCTCAAAAGTCTCCGGTGACTAACGGTCGCAGGGATTGTGAGGATGGTATCTTTCTTTCAACAGTCAGACATTCGTCAGCAGGAACGAGGTGGGAGCTATGATGCGACTACGAACCGGTGAGTTGGGATCGGAGTTAAATGGCAGATTTGGTGTCGCGTTGCTTGGCATCTTCCTTTGGTGTTCAGTCCAAGCGGACGAGACGAGTTCAACGACATCGAGCAAGGCCACAAACAACGCCGTGGCCAAAGAGGCGCTGACGCAGTTCCAAGATTTGGTCGGCGGTTGGGTCGGAACAGGTCAACCCAAACGTGGATCCGCTGCCGGTGCTTGGCGCGAGAAAGCGGACTGGCGTTGGAAGTTTGCTGGCGAACAAGCGGCTCTCGAATGCCTCGTCGAAGAAGGGAAGTTGTTGAAGTCTGGGCTACTGTCGTTTGATCCCGAAAAGAAAATGTTCGTCCTCAAAGCGGTGGAGTTAATCGACGCAAAAGAAGAAACAGTCGAGAGAGACTACATCGGTGAACTTACGGAAAAGAAATTGGTCGTGGAATCTGCGGGCACCGAATCGACGGACGGGCGGCGAATTACAATCACGCGGCTCAATGAGAAGCGGACGTTGGTGCTGTTCGAGCGGAAAGCCCCGTCACAAAACTTTTATTCGAGGATCGCGGAAGTCGGTTACACGCGCGAAGGAACACGCTTGGCTGACTCAGACCAAACCGGCCCAGTCTGTGTCGTCACCGGAGGTGTGGGAACAATCAAAGTCACCCACAAGGGCGAAACTTATTGGGTCTGCTGCACAGGCTGCCGCGATGCGTTCAACGATGATCCCGAGGGTGTGCTCGCGGATTACAAGAAGAAGCTCGAAGAGAAGAAGGCTAAGAAATAGCTCCATATGTCGAGCCAAATGCTCTCGTAGCCTCTACGACAAAGTGTGCGATCAGCGCCGCATCCTTCACGCCAGGAGCTGATTCCACTCCGCTGGCCGTATCAACTCCCCACGGTTGCACAACTCGAATCGCTTCGGCCACGTTATCGGGAGTCAGCCCTCCTGCCAGAATCAGAGGCGGCCAGTTGGCTTTGTCGTACTCGGCCGCAATTAACTGCCATGGCGCAACGTTTCCTGTGCCGCCGAATGAGCCTTCCACACGAGCGTCCAACAAGCATCCCGCGAGCGGCACGCTCAGTCGCTGACATTCGGAGATAAACTCGGCAATCGGTTGCGAGCTATCGCTGACACGAAACGCCTTGAGCAGTTTCCAGTCAAAGTGTCTTATGTGGAGTTCGCGCAGGAATTCAGGAGACTCATCGCCGTGTAGTTGAATCGTGCTGATTCCGGTTTGAGCGGCGATGGCGTCGATCTCTTGAAGCGAGTGATTGACGAAGAGGCCGACTGGTGTGAGAGGTAACGTGGAGGCGCGGAAACGCGAAGGCACGGAAGAAATGCTGCGCAGCCGTTCCATGATCTCAGCCGCTTGAGTCGGGATGACTGACCGAGGTGACTTCGCAAAAAAATTCAGACCGATAGCCGACACCGCGTGATCAGCAATCATCTCCGCAGTCGCGAAGTCACGAACGCCACAGATTTTGATCCAACCAGGCATGAGGTTGCGGCCAATGAAAGATTTCAGACTTGAGACTTCAAAGACACCGTCACATCTGCTCGCACGTCTTGATGCCTAGTAATTCCAGCCCGGTTGCGATCACCCGCGCAGTGAGATCGCATAGCAAGAGGCGACTGGTGCGAATTGCTGCATCCTGTTCTTTGAGTACCTTACACTCTTGATAGAACGTGCTGAAGCTGTTGGCGGTTGTGAAGAGGTAATCGGTCAGAATGTTCGGACGGCATTCTGAGAGCACACCGTCGAGCGCCTCGCTGAAGCGGAGTAGTTGCAGTGAGAGTGCTCGTTCGGACGGATGCGTGAAACGAATATGTCCTGCTTCGTTTCGCAGTGTTTCTCGATTGATCGCTCCTCTGCGAAAGATGCCACAGACGCGGGCGTAGGCGTATTGCATGTACGTTGCCGTGTCGCCGGTGGTCGCGAGCATTTTGTCTTCATCGTAGACGTAGTCGCTTTCGCGGTTGTGTCGCAGGTCGGCATACTTGATCGCTCCGATGCCGACGGTTTCGGCCACGGCGGCGCGTGTAACATCGTCGAGTTCCGGAGTTGGATTACCGGCATCGTCCTTCTTGCGGTCGTCGTTCTCGTTAACGATCTGCCGAGCTTTCGCGACTGCCGCATCAAGTAGGCTTTCGAGTCCGACTGTGTCGCCTGATCGTGTTTTGTATGGCTTGTTGTCCTTTCCGAGGATTGTGCCGAAGTTGACGTGGACGAACTGACGATCGACGTAACCCCACAATCGCGCGGTCTCGAACAACAATCGAAAGTGCTCGCTCTGCCGAGTATCGACAACGTAGATCATCGTGTCGGCATTGAGGTCTTTGACTCGGTAACGAATGGTGGCGAGATCAGTCGTGGCATACGTGAAGGCTCCGTCACTCTTACGAATCAAGAATGGAGCCGCGTTGCCTGGAATGAAAACGCAAATGGCTTTATCGCTTTCAACCGCGAGTCCTTTTGTCTGCATTTCCTCAACGACATTGGCCAGCATGGGGTTGTAGTAGCTCTCGCCATGCGTCGTATCAAACCGAATGTCGAGCCGGTCGTAGATCCCCTGAATGGCCGCGAGGCACTGCGGCACGAATTGATTCCACAATCGCGTGTTTTCTTCGTCCCCAGCATGAAGCTTCGCGGTTTCCAACCGAGCCAGTTCAGCGATTTGTGGATGAGTGTCGGCAAGGTTTTTGAGAAGCGACGAGGACTCGATATCAGCGATGATTCGCTTTAACGCGACAATTTGTTGATTCCATTGAGCTTCATTTGCCCGAGTTGTTTTGAGGTCCTTAGCAAAATCTTTGTCGCCTTGATGTTGGTCAGACTCTTTCTCAAGTCCTTCGCGCTGCTCACGATACTGCTCGTGTTGTTTGATTGTTTCTGGCAGTTCTGCCTTTGCATCGTGATAAGTCGAAAGCTGGCTGACCAAGCGGTAGAGCCGAGCCAATTCGCCAACGGCATTGGACTCGAAGGCTGACACATCCAACAAGTTTTTGTATCCGAATAGGATCATCCCAAACTGGGTGCCCCAGTCGCCGATGTGGTTATCGCCAACAACTTGATGATCGCAGAACTTGAAGACTCGGTACAGCGCATTGCCGAGCACCGTGCTTCGCAGATGTCCGACATGCATCGGTTTCGCGACGTTTGGGGCCGAGTAGTCAATGACGACCCGCTTAGGCTTCGTGGCGAGTTCAATCCCCAATCGAGCATCTGACACGATGTTGTTGATCCGTTCGATCAACCATTCGTCCTTCAGTCGGATGTTGATGAAACCTGGTCCTGCGACTTCCAGAGGATGACATAAGTCAGTGACATCTAACTTGCCGACAATCTCCGCCGCCAGCGAACGTGGATTCGTGCCACGCTGCTTGGCCAACGGCATGGCGCAGTTCGCTTGGAAGTCGCCGAACGCCGCGTCTTGAGTCGGCTTGATCATCGCGACAAATGGATCGGGAGTGGGTGTCAGTTCCGACAGAACTTTTTCAAACCGGTCACGCAGTTCGGAGAGAGTGTTCATGAACGGTCTTTGGCAAAATCAAAGTGGAGTGAGTGAGTACAAGCCATCCTAGCCAACGACCTCGTCGTTGAGGTCATCCCGTTGCTGAGTGACATTCGATGGTTTTCGAGAACGACTGAGTATGTAACCGGCGAACGACCACAGACCCGCGAAGCGATATTCGCCATCGACGTAATGTTCGATGACATAGAAGGCGAAGTAATAAAAACGGGCCGAGCACCAGATCGCCAGTCCCAGCAGAAATGCTGTTTTGAGACTTGGGTGATCAAGCAATAACAACAAAGCAGCGAGTCCGCCGCTCAATAAAAACAGGATGCCCTTAAGGTAAATCAGCCGTGCATCTTTGAGGTCGGCCATGCTGTGCAGTTAATTTGTGGTTGTGTTCACACGCTCGGCTTCAACCTTCCAATCGACTTGCGGAGAGTCGGCCCAAAGGTGTTCGAGGTTATACAATTCACGCCCTTCGGGAGACAGAACATGCAGCACGATGTCACCATAGTCCTGCAGAATCCAAGTTTCCGACTCGCGGCCCTCTATGCCGACTCGCGGACGATTGCCGTTTTTTTTCATCAGCACTTCGACTTCTTCCGCGATGGCTCGCATTTGACGTCCGCTGGTCGCGGTCGTGATCACGAAAAAGTCCATGATTGGAGTCACCGTCGTCATATCGAGAACGACGGTTTCTTTTCCTTTAAGCTCTTCAGCGGTTTTCGCCGCGAGGCTTGCGAGTTGGCGACTTGCTGTGCGACGCGCCGTCAAGTCAATCGGTGCTGAGGGAAACTGAATGGTGATCGGAGTATCTCCCGGAAAGAGGAATCGGCCAACCGAGCCAGCTTGGAGTGAGTCCAAACTAGTTCGATTGGCCGACATGCTGTCGGTGTTGGTGTCGATCCGCAAGCGTCAGGTCGCTTATGACGAGGGACCGTAACGGCGGTTGAAGTCTTGTTGGATATTCGGAATACGTCCCGCTTCTCGCTCCCACAACTCCTTGAGTGGAAATTCTTCCGGCTGAATCTGGTTCTTCAACTGATAAATCTTCTGCCAAAGCATCACGGCCCACAGCCCCTCCTCGAGCGTGTTATCGTCCATTCCAAGATCGGGGTAGTTTTCGAGCATCAGTTCGTACTTCTTCAGGCCAGATTCGAGCGCTTCTTGCGAGGATTCGAGGTCGCCTTTCTTGAAAAGTTGCTCTGCTTCGTAGAGTTCACGATGCACGCCGAGCGTATTTGACTGCTTCTCGGCATGCGCTTTAGTTCGCCAGAACTTGTAGTTGGAGACCTTTTGGTGCATGTCGATCGCTCGATCAACCTGTGCTCTATCGACCTTGAAAGTCTCAGCGATTTGATCGATATCCTTGTCGTAGGCTTCAAGGAAAATCTCAAACGTTGGGTTATCTTCTTGGAAGATCATCTTGCCGAAACCTTCGACCCAATCTCGATACGCTTGGTCCCAAGCGGTGCGGGTAGTTTCGTCAAATAACCCTTCTTTTTGTAGGGCTTCCGCGTAATCCAACTGTGAGCGAGCTGGGTAAGAGCGGAAGAGCGCACGCATCATGATGTGCTGCTCGTGTCGTTCTTCAGCATCGTTAGCATCCTGATACCACTTTTTAGCAACCAGGTAGTTGTCTCTTCCTTCGGGATTAACCTCACTATCAGGACCGTTCGGATACCGTTCTTTATCCGGGTCGATCTTGAAGAATTTGCGGAAGTGCTTCCATTCGTCCGCGCGTCCGATCTTCTGTCCGAGCGTACGTCCAGTTTCCCAATAAACTTCGGGGTGCTTTCGGTTTCGTTCGGCACCTTGCATCAAAAACTTGGCTCCTTCTTTGACCCAAAAGTAGCGATCCTCGACAGCATCCCATTCAGCGGAAACGTTGTAGGCCAAGTTCCAACCGAGATAGCGCCACACTTGGATGTAGTGAGGTTGCAGCAGAATGACCGATTCCGTCGTGGCTCGCATCTGAGCCCATTGCTTTCGGTCCTTTTGCGTGTCGAGTTCCATTCGGAGCAAGTTCACGGCAATGCCCCGCATTCCAAGCAACACAAGGTTCATCGTCGCGCTCGTCGGATCAACCTTACCAAGCGTGCTCTCACCCAAGTCATGGGTCTGCCGAAGACGTGCGAGCTGCCCACCAGAATTGGCCTCATCGGTTGCTGGCATTCCCAACAAAATGATGGGGACCATCAACACGACGATGCCCACGAGGTATGCCACTTTTCGCTGTTGTGCAGTTAATTGTTCAATCATTTCGCTTCCAGCTCCCTCAGCGTAAGGCTGTAGTAGCCGACTAAAAGACACGGAACCAAGTACCCTGCAGTCATTGCGAAGCATTGAGCCAGCGCGGTAGACCACGGCACATCAAATCCGTTTGCCACGTAGGGCGACATCACGAAGTAGCTCAAATCCGGAATTAAATGCTGCATCAGCCACAATCCGCCCATGAAGAGGTTGTCAATAAACTGCATGAGCTTGACGCCGAAGTTGTCTGGGAGCGCGAGTGTGTCGTTCATGTGCGTGATGAGGCGATACCATGATTCGATCGGACCGCCGCCCTTTTGCTCGCCGGTGATTAGTTTCAGCATGAATTCGCGAAAACCTTGGCCGACTATGAGCACGGTAAAAGTCAACAGAATTGAGACAGGGCCTTTCACAAACGTACTCGAAGTCACACCGATTGTGATTAAGAAGATCGACAGCAACAGTACGCCTACGACCGCTTTGAAATACCCGGCGACGAACGGTCGGTCTGGCATCCGAATAAACATGTCAGGACGCGCCATGCCAAGATATTGGCCTGAATCCAAACATTGTACTTCGATTGTCAGTTTATTTTGATCGACGATATCGTCAAACAAGTCCAACGTTCGATTAGTCTTTTTTTCCTCATCAAAGTAGGTAACTTGTCGATCCAGATCTTTCTCATTGAGGCCAAACTCAACGACCTCAAAGGATTCGAGAGGAACCCGCAAGCTTTTGGTCGGGTTTAGCAGGACGTATCTCACCAACAAGGATTGTCCGATGCGGCCTTTGTGTGTTCGGAATGCCTCAAAACGCGACTCAAAACGAATTTTGTTGGCAACCTGATCAATCGGAAATTTGTAGATCGCTGATGATTTCGTACCACCTTCGATGTAGCTCCGGAACTCCCAAATGTCGCCGGTGTTAACTCCCTTGTCAGTGGGGTTGCCTTCGCGATCCAAAAATCCCAACTCACCGTAAACAGGGACTCGGCAAATTAGCTCGGCGTTGTTGGGGACTTGGCGTCGAATCCAGACGTAGCCAACGACTCCCATCAGTGACACGATTAAGCTCGCTACGACCGAGAAGCCGAGGATGCGGCCCATTACTATTTCGTTCCGCCGAACGGGCTTTGTCACGATGGTGTGAATCGAACGTAGTCGGATGTCTTCCGGAAGCCCCCAGCAGGACAACAGCAACACGACCGGCAAAGTGAGCCAAGAGATTGTTGTCAGTGCGAAACTGACCGCATTTTTGACTTGCAAGTCCGCACGCAAATCTGATTCCAAGAACCATCCGGCAAACATCACCAACGCCGCGAACACAACGAAGACAAACAGGGCTTTGCGTCGCACTGCTTCTTTGATGGTCAACAAAGCCAACGCCCAAATTCGGCGAGGGGAAATTCCCAAGAAGTCATGCAATCCTTGCCAGACGCGCCCCATTACTGCCGTTGGGCCGGATGCTCCGTAAACTCCCAAGGCGATCAACACCGTCACCGAAAAAATAATTCCCGCGAAGCTGCCAAACACGAACATCCAGTGCAGCAACGCAGGACCGAACAAAAACGGAGCACGATCAAACGTCATAGTCGCTTCTCGGAATCAAGATGATCAAAGAAATGATCACCAAACAAAGTGCAGAATCGAGTGAGGTCACAGCCGCTAATACCAAGCCGACGCAAACATCAAAGTGGCACTAAGCCTTCTCTGATCCAGTGGGGACATATCGCTGCCCTGGCCGCTCTTGGCTCTTCTGAACTGTTTTAAGGAACAAGTCCTCCAAGCTATTAGTTGGATGGCCATGTCGCAACAGCTTAGCGTTATGCTTTGCCAAAACCGCTTCGATATCTGTCACTGCTTCAGGGCTGAGCTTCGAGGTCAGTAATTCGGTTTCGTGTTGTTCTTTCAACAAGTCCTCGACGCTGCCCAGTTCTTTCAGTTCGCCGGCATACAAAATTGCGATGCGATCGCAAACGTCTTGCACGTCTGCTAACAAGTGGCTGCACATGACGACGGTCTTACCTTCATCTCGAAGTTTGACGATCAAGTCTTTCATGTCACGTGAGCCGAGCGGATCAAGCCCACTAGTTGGTTCGTCGAGTAGCACGAGGTCTGGATCGTTGATCAGTGCTTGGGCAAGTCCGATACGCCGGGTCATCCCTTTTGAGTATTCCTTCAACTGACGTTTGCGCGCATTTTGCAAGCCGACTTTTTCGATAAGCTGGTTTGCCCGCTCTTTGCGCTGCAGGGGCGACATGTCAAATAAGCGCCCGTAGAAGTCGAGCGTTTCTTCTGCGTTCAAGAAGCGATAAAGATACGACTCTTCTGGCAGATAGCCGATTCGCTCATTCTTTGAAACGTCCGAAGCTGGCTTTCCAAGGACATTGATTTCCCCTTCCGTCGGGAATAACAGGCCGAGCAGCAGCTTCATCGTTGTCGTTTTCCCGGAACCATTCGGTCCAAGAAGTCCGAAAACCTCTCCCTTTTTGACTTCTAGGCTCAGCGAATTGAGGGCGCGTACTTTTTTGCGTCCCCAAAAATCGCGGTAGATCTTGGTGAGATTCTTGATCTGAATAACCGGCTGTTTCTCCATCGGCCCGCACCCTAGCAAATTGAAAAAGGAAAGGACGATCGAACTTCTATAGAACCCCCGCCACAATTGCGGAGTTGTTTTGATACGTAAGGAATTGTCCGCGAGTACGCACTTCGTGACAGCAATTGTTGGGGAGTTCTTGAGCAGTCCTAGAAATGATGTTTCGGAAGTTTCTCAGGACGGTGCAATCTAGGGCCGGTGAATTGACGATGCAAGTTTGTGTGCTAACGCTGGTAACGTCTGCCTTGGGTCCGTTGCATAGAGTTTCGGTTGTGGCATCTTGAGAAAGGTTACCGGTTAGTAGCCGGTACGAACTTATGGAGGGTTTCTGATGAAATTTGCGATTTGCCAAGAGTTGTTTGAAAATTGGGACTGGGAAAGACAGTGTCAATTTGCGAGTGGATTGGGCTACACCGGTTTAGAACTCGCTCCTTTCACACTTGCGCCTCGTATTACTGACGTATCTCCCGAGCAACGTTGTTCGCTGCGGCTGACCGCCGAGAAACACGGGATGCAGATTATCGGCCTGCATTGGCTCTTGGCGAAAACTGAAGGCTTGCATTTGACGACGGCGGACACGCTGGTTCGTGCAGCGACGAGTCAGTACCTCTCTGATTTGGCACACGCATGTGCTGATCTTGGAGGCGACATCATGGTGCTTGGCTCACCGCTTCAGCGGAATGTTGAGCCAGGCATTTTGATCGACCAAGCGTTTGACCATGCGGCGGAAGTATTGAGACGGTGCTTGCCAGTGCTCAAGGAGCGCGGAGTGCGAATTTGTTTGGAACCGCTGACACCCAAAGAAACAAACTTCATCAACACATGCGCAGACGCGATGCGATTGATCGACATGGTTGACTCTCCTAACGTCTGTTTGCATCAAGATGTCAAAGCGATGTTGGGTGGAGAAGCTGAATCCATCGAAACGATCATTGCTCGCTTTGCGCCGCACGTTGGTCACTTTCATGTCAACGACGTGAACTTATTAGGACCTGGCATGGGACCGACAAATTACGCGCCAATCTTTCGCAGTTTGAAGCAGTCAAACTACACCGGATGGATTTCAGTTGAAGTGTTCGACTACTCGCCAGGAGCAGACAGGATTGCTCGCGACAGCATCAACTACATGCGAGACGTGCTTCGGCAGATCGCGTAGTAGGTAATTTACGATCAATGTATGTTATGAATACTGACGATGCTAGTAATGGCTCACATCGAAAGATCATTTGTCGATTCATCGTGGCTGACGATACTCAGTCGAGCGATGACCATTCTCTGAAAAATCTGATCAAATCTCGAAAGAAATGGGTTGCACGAAATTCTGAAAGACGTAACTATCACTCTCGTCAATGTGTGAGCAACTTGTAACGGATGAAAGTTGCGACGAGCGCAATAACGAAACGGACTTCAAACACTCGCTTCGGTTTGCTCAACTCAGAACAACAATCACTCAAGGCAAGAGTTCACCCCGGCTTATCACGGTTGGTAGGTCGGCATCAGTTGGTGATGAGTCGAGCTTGCTTTCAGCCCGGTTAGCCAAGCGAGCAAGACGAGTCACTGGATTGGCTCTGGAAGGAGTGTTTACTGTGGCAAAGAAGAAAGCTGCTGCTAAAGCTGCTGCTAAGAAAGCTCCCGCGAAGAAGGCCGCTGCGAAGAAGAAGTAGTTCTTCTCGTAGCACCACGCGGTGCGATCTTAAGCTACAGAAAGTAAGAAGCGGTCGGTGACGACCGCTTCTTCTATTTAATAGCGAAAAAAATCGCTCATAATTGCCAGGAGACGCCATTGCGTTCTCGACAAAAATGGCAAGATCCACAAATTCTTTCAGCCGCACATACAAATCGGTCTTTATTCGATCCGGAAAAACAGCATACTTGTGATCTCGATAGGTAGCCTTCGCCTCCAGGCGGTCGCAGGATGTGGCCGAACTATGCGAAGGATTTCCGTGGGCTAAGAGCGAGGTGCCACCTTGACGCATAGCAAATGCCAGAGCCGTTTGGCGCGGATTGGGTTGGCTGTTGTTGCGATGTTCGTGGTCATGATGACTGCTGAGTGTCGTGGTCAAGTTCCGGAAGCAAATGCAAGAGGCCCAGAGAAGGGCACTCTTGTGATCTGTGGCGGTGGAACGCTCCCTGAATCATTGCGTGGCAAGGTTCTAGAGTTGGCGGGGGGCGAGTTTGCTCGCATCGTCGTGATCTCGACTGCAAGCCAGATCGCGGATCTGCCGGATGTTGAGTCCTATGTCGCTTGGTGGCGACGGCAAAAGTTCGCTGAACTCAGCATTCTACATACTCGGTCGCGTGATGTGGCTGACAGTGATTCTTTTGTCGAAGCTCTCAAGCGAGCAACAGGAGTCTGGTTTCTCGGAGGCAATCAGGCTTGGCTAATTGATACCTATTCGGGAACTCGCACCGAAGCCGAAATGCACAAGTTATTGCAGCGAGGAGGTGTCATAGGCGGGACGTCTGCGGGTGCCGCAGTGATGTCAAAGCTCATGATTCGTCGAGGCAGTCCAATTTTGGAACTTGGTCGTGGATTTGGCTTCATTGACGGTGCAGTGATTGATCAGCACTTCGTGAGAAGACAGAGGCAGGATCGTTTATTAAAGGTCGTTGAGCAGCATCCCGAACTTGTCGGTCTGGGGATTGATGAGGGGACCGCGTTGCTGGTTCAAGATCGTAAGTTGTCAGTCTTGGGTGAATCAGAAGTCCGAATTTGTTTTGCAAGGACGGACTCGCGCGAACCGCTGGTGGAATCAATCAAAGCGGGCGATGACGCAGACTTGGATTTGCTCGGTCGAATCGCGGTTGCTCGATTGCAGCAAACAACTCGAGCTGTTGTAGAGAATGCAACACCACAAGTGCTTGATGGGACGCTCGTAATTGTAGGAGGCGATGACGTGCCGTCTGCGGCGACAGAACGATTCGTGGCTGCGGCTGGTGGTGTTGATGCGACGGTTGCTTTTGTTTCACTTGATGGAGAAGAGACGAAAAAGGCGGACGATGAATTTATGGATGAACTTCGGAAAGCGGGTGTCAGAAACATCCAGCGCGTTCAGGTTAATTCACGGAAGCAGGCGAATGACTTAAAGATTCTTGGGCTCTTGAAAACGGTTCGAGGGATATGGTTGAGTGGAGCTCAGCCACACAAGTTTGTCGATTCCTGTTTGGGGACGGTCGCTGAGCAATTGTGTCATGATTTGCTTCGTCGTGGCGGAGTAATTGGCGGCACTGCTGCGGGAGGGCTTGTGCAAGGGGATGTCTTACTCAAGGCAAGTCCGATGCCGATGAAGCGAATGTTCGTGGAAGGTTACGATAGAGGTTTCGGGTTCCTCCCGGGCGTGGCAATTTCGCAAAGTTCACAGCGTGGCGAGACGTTAGCGGAGATGACTCAACTGAAGCATGAACATCCTCAAGTGGTTGGGCTCGGCATTGAGGATTCGACCGCCATGATCGTGCATGGTCACATGCTGGAAGTTGTGGGCGAAAATCAGGTGTCGGTGTTCGATGGTCGTTCTCACGCCGAGAGAGCGTCACCCGCCATGATGCATGCAGGGGACTCCTACAACTTCAAAGACCATGTGCTGGTCTTTGCCAAAGGGACGAAAGCGATCGGCGGTGAATAGCCTTAACATTGCCGATCGACTGAGCGAGTCCGCAAGACGTTGGCCGAAGCAGATTGCAGTTGTGCAACCGGCGGGATGCGATTCGGCGGGTGTTTATCGCTATCGTAGTTGGACCTTCGCGGGGCTTGAGCGTGAAGTGAATCAGATTGCATTTGGGTTGCGGGCTTGGGGGATTGAACCAGGCAAGCGAATAGTCCTGATGGTTCGTCCGAGCTTTGAGTTTATCGCGCTGACGTTTGGCCTGATGCGAGCCGGCGTCGTCGTGGTGCTGATTGATCCGGGTATGGGGCGATCGAACATCTTTCAGTGCCTCGAAGAGATTGATCCTGACGGCTTCATCGCGGTCCCGATTGTGCAGGCGATTCGAGTTTTGAATCGTCGTCGATTTCCTAACGCGAAGTTCAACGTCACGGTTGGACGGCGCTGGCTTTGGATCGGTGCAGCATACGACGGCCTGCTTCGCAGAGGCTCTCGTGCGATTGATACGATGGCGGCAAACGATCGAACTGAAGAGCGGCTAACAACGAGCACTGATGCGGCGGCAATCATCTTTACCAGCGGCAGCACCGGGCCTCCGAAGGGAGTCGTGTATGAGCATGGTATGTTCGACGCACAGGTCGATTTGCTGCGCGACTTCTATGGCATTCAGTCCGGTGAAGTAGACTTGCCGGGGTTTCCGTTGTTCGGTCTGTTCAATGCGGCGATGGGAGTCACAACTGTCATTCCCGACATGGACCCCACGAAGCCGGCGCGAGTTGATCCGGTGCGGATGCTGGCCCATATGCGAGATTGGAAGGTCACGCAAGCGTTTGGTTCACCTGCGATTTGGAATCGGATTGGTCGGCACTGCGAAGCAACCGGCGAAAAGTTGCCGAGCACATTACGGCGCGTGTTATCAGCGGGTGCTCCGGTGCCAGTTCACGTTATTGAGCGAATGCGGCGAGCGTTCTCGAATCCCGAGGCTGACATTCACACGCCTTACGGAGCAACGGAGTCATTGCCGGTCGCGTCGATCAGTGGTCAAGAAGTGCTTGAGCAAACCGTGCCGTTGTCGCGAGCCGGCAAAGGGACGTGCGTTGGTCGAGTATTTGCCGGGATTGAAGTGAAGATCGTTGAAATCGCCGATGGCCCAATCAAAGCAGAGTCCGATTTACGAGAACTTCCACGGGGTGAGGTCGGAGAAATTCTCGTCCGTGGTCCTTCGACGACTCGCGAGTATTTTCGACGTCCGGATGCGACTGCTGCGGCGAAAGTCGTGTCTGATTCCGGTCGTCAATCATCATCATCGTTTTTTCATCGCATGGGTGATGTTGGCTATCTCGACGATCGGGATCGGCTTTGGTTCTGCGGACGGAAGGCTCACATTGTCGAGACGTCTTGCAGTCGAATGTTCACTATCCCTTGCGAGGCGATTTTCAACAATCATCCGCGTGTGTTTCGGTCGGCGTTGGTCGGTGTTGGCTCAAAACCGAATCAGCAACCCGTCATCGTTGTTGAGCCGGATGCAGGACAGTTTCCGAAAACACGAGCCGATCAATCGCGATTTCGCGATGAGCTACTCGAACTCGCGCAAGGCAATTTGCTGACGGCGTCGATTCAGACCGTTCTGTTCCATCCGTCGTTGCCGGTTGATATCCGACACAACGTGAAGATATTTCGTGAAAAGCTGGGGCCGTGGGCAGAAGGCGAACTACTGAAGGCGGAAGTAGCGTTCAAGTGAGCCTCGTTCCGCTCTGCTTCCGCTGTGATGATCGCACAGAAATTCCGAGTGTTTATTACTGCTCTTCGAGCAGCTCAATCTGGCCCCAGTCATTGACCAAGATTTGTGGCTTGTCTTGTCTCAAGTGGACGGTGCCGCGAATGCGGAGTTTTTTGCCGATGAAGAATTTGAGCGGGTCGTCGATGTGCTCGCGGTGAAAATCTTCGTCGAGGGCTTTTGCATCGAGCACAATCGTCAGATTGTCGGCGTCTTTGAAATCCTCTTCCGTGTTCACGAAGAGAAACTCTTTTGTCTTGCTGGTTCCACTGGAGCGGGCCACGAATTCAACGGCGAATTCTTCGCCGACATGACGCTTCGCGAGTTTGGGATCTGTTAGAGATTTGGGTTTCGATTTGGCTTTTAGCACTGAGAGCAAAACTTTTTGTTGAATCGTGATATCACCGGACTCGTCACGAATTTGCAGACGAATGAGCGGTGGCTTGGAGTCCCAGTCGATGGCGATGACTCCGAAGTTGTTACCGAAGTTCATCGTCGCGACTCGATGCTGATTCACTTCGAGTTTTCGCCAGCCTTTCGCCCCCTGATTGAGTCCGCTTGAAGTCAGGTCATAGATCGGATAGCCGATTGTGTCGTCCTTCAGGACGGAGAGTTCGGCGAGGTGTCGGTCACCGCTGAGCAACACGACGCCAGTCGCTTCCGTATCTCGGATCAACTTGAAGAGTCGCTCCCGTTCGTGCGGGAAGTTCATCCATTTTTCGTAACCGTGATCTTCGGCAATGATCTGCACGCCGCTGGCAATCAGCCGAAACTCAGCTGGCTGCTTGAGTTGCTCTTCGAGCCATTTCCACTGCGCGGGGCCGAGAATGGTTGTCGTCTTGTCGGTGTTCGGTTCGTAGTTGCCTTGCCCTTTGATTTGTGGTTCGCGTTTCTTCAGCGGGCTGCGGTGGTACCGGCAGTCAAGCAAGATGATCTGCACTCGTTTGCCGGGAGGTCCGAAGATGGCCGCGTTGTAGACCCCTTCTTGTTTGCGTCGCGGTGAATCAGGTGGGACGCCAAAGAAGTCGAAGAAGAGTTGCTGTGATTCAACTCGCTTGGGGTAATTGGCACCGACGTCATCGCCACCGAAGTCATGATCATCCCACGTGGCAAGAATCGGACAGGTGGATTTGAGCTTCTGAAAACCGGAGATCGCGGCAAGCTTGTCGTATTTGGCTTTCAAGACGTCAATGTTCTCGGAATCTCCGTAGATGTTGTCGCCGAGGAAGAGAAACAGCTCCGGTCGTGCGGCGACGACGGATTCCCAAATCGGCTGCGGCTTCTCTTGGTGCGCACACGAGCCGAACGCAATTGTCCGCAAAGCCTGCGGCTCGTCAGCCGCAAGGAAGCTCGGTACAAACGTAGCGACGATGAATAAGCAGCGCGTGACAAGGAGATTTCTCATAATAGGGCTCGTTGGTGGCAGGGATGGCAACTTGGCTTCTTCGCAATCAGATGTCGTCGCGACGAGTTTCGTATGTGAGTTAGCATCCGAAGTTCAGGCAAGCAGATCAACGGACTCAGATCAGGAGACGATGTAAGATGGATTCGCATTTTTGTGGCACGAGTTCACACGCTTTGCAGCAAGCGACGGCTCATCGAAAGAAGTGGTCGATATCGACAGTGTGTCTCTTGTTTCTTTTGTTGGCCGGACTGCCTCAGCGTGATCCGGTGACTGCAGCAGAAGCGAAGCTTCGTCCGAATGTTCTTTTTTTGTTTGCGGATGACATGCGAGCGGATTCGATTGCTGCGTTCGGCAATACGACGGTGAAGACACCGAATTTGGACGCGCTCGTGCGGCGCGGATTCGCGATGCGGAATGCGTATTGTTTCGGTGGGAATTCGGCGGCGGTCTGTACGCCGAGCCGCAATATGTTGCTGTCGGGAAATGCTTATTTCCGTTGGAAGGATTTCGTTCCGCCGGGAATGAAGAACGCTCGACCCGGCGGACAGGCACCGGGTGATGGGCCGAACTTTCCGTTGGCAATGCGCGATGCGGGATATCTGACGTACCACCACGGTAAGAAGGGGAATACCGCGCCGCTGATTCAAGCGAAGTTCGAGATTAACAAGTACCTCAAAGATGATGAGGCCGAACGGCTCAGCGGTGAACCGGGACGCGAGATTGTGGACGAGGCGATTTCGTTTCTGCGCGATCAGCAGGGGTCGGCAGCGAAGACGGCGGACTCGAAAGCGGCTGACTCAAGGCCGTTCTGCATGTATCTCGCGTTCGGGAATCCTCACGACCCACGTGTCGCGGCGAAGAAGTATCTTGATCAATACGAGGTCGATCAAATCCCGCTGCCAAAGAATTATCGGCCAGTGCATCCGTTTGATAACGGTGAGATGACGGTTCGCGATGAAAAACTCTTGTCTTGGCCGCGTACTGAGACGGACGTGCGGCGGACGTTGCACGAGTACTACGCGACGATCACGGCGATGGATTACCACATCGGCCGATTGCTGGAATCGCTGAAGGAACTGCGGCAGCTCGACAACACGTTGATTGTCTTCTCAGCCGATCAAGGGATCGCCGTTGGCAGTCATGGCTTGTTGGGGAAACAAAACTTGTACGACGCGGCGATGAAGTCGCCGTTGATCTTCGCAGGGCCGGGAATCAAATCCGGTGAGAGCCAGGCTCTCGTGCATTTGTTCGACATCATGCCGACGATCTGTGGTCTCGTCGGTGCCAATGTGCCTGAGAAGATCGACGGACGAAGTTTTCGACCGGTCCTAGATGGGAAAGCAAAATCCGCTCGGCCTGAATTGATGCTGGCGTACCTCGACAAGCAGCGAGCGTTTCGCGACGAGCGCTGGAAGCTGATCCGCTACCCACAGGTCAACATCACACAGTTGTTCGATCTGCAAGCCGATCCTGACGAGATGCACAACCTTGCCGACGAGCCGACACAAAAGGAACGTGTCGCGGCGATGTTGATGCGGCTGGCAAAGTTGCAGCAGCATTTTGCGGATGACTTGCCGCTGACGGTGCGGAATCCGAAGTCGGCGGCGTGGGTGCCGCCGGGGAATTGAAGGGTGTGTTGTGGTTGTGCGGACACTTGATGGGAAGAATGTGAAGAATAGGAATGATGAAAATCATGATCCCTATTCTTCACACCAATCGCATTTGTGGTTGCTCTACAACGCCCCGCCACGCAGAAATTCATGCTTCACCGCGATCGTTACTTTCACACCGGTTGTCGAAATAAACGTCGCTTGGCCAGCGGTGAATTCGACGGTTCTGACTTGTTCGAAGCCTGCGGGGATGCGAGCGACTCCTTGGATGTAGTTGATCGCGGTCGGTTTCGACTTTGAGAGTTCAACGCTCGTCGGGATGCCGGCCTCGCTGACGATGTTGGGCTTGGTGGATGGGGCGAGCCCGTCGGCGAAGAACGCGCAGACGTCTTCGACGCCGAGGCAACTGTTGCGACCGTTCCACGGTGAGCCGTGTCGGCCATGATTTTCGATCCAGAAAACTGTTGTTGGGAGCACTTCAGGATCCTTGAAGGCAAACCAAACGTAACCGGCTTCCGCATTCGTCGCCGTGACCCATGCTGGTGAGCCTTTCAGCTCCGTTGCCGGGACGCTGAAGAGTGACAGCAGATCGGCGTAGCCGCGTCGCGCGGGGAACGCCGAGCAATCGGTTTCGGCGGGAGTCTTCCAGAGAGTCGGGACATGGCGCAGATCGGTGAACTTCGCTCCGATGGCGAGCGACTGATATTCCCCCTTTGTCGGATCACTGAAGAGACCGGGGTTCGTTAGGCCGAACCGAATCGGGCTGTGAGCCATTCGGATGGCTCCTTCTTTCTCTGGCATCGCGAGGGTGGCGTGGTGACCGAGCGGCACTTTGCCCGACATCCCTTCGATGAGGTGTTGCGTGTAGACGACCGATTGACCGTCAACAAGAAACACTCGCTTGGTCACTTTCCCAGCGCGGACCTTCGTTTGGAGAGTCATTTCCATCGACGTCACATTGTTGCCGGACTTCGGTGGTTGGCTCAGCGTCCAATCACTTCCTGCGACTTCACCGTGCGGAGGGTGCTTTTCGCCGTTGACTTCGTCTGAGTTTCCGCCGAACGGCAAACAGAAGAAGTCGCCACGTAGCGGGCCGAGCACCGGCACGTCAAACGTCAGCTTCTCGTCTTGCCACGGCGAGATGTGATACGGCTGCACGGGACGATCGCTCTTGGGAAAGAACGTCACGGGAGCCATGTGGCCCCCTCGTTCCGTGATCGCGACAGAGACGTCAGCCGACGACAGCACAACGCTCGATTGCGAGTGAATGACTTTTCGCTCTAGTTTTTCAGCGGCCGTCAAGCTGTTCGAAGCGGACAACATCATAAGGCAAAACAAAGTCGGTGAAGTAAAACGAGACGACATCATCAAACTCCTAAGTTTCGAGTGCGGATTCTAGGTACTGGGAGGCTCGCAAAGTATTATTGAGCCGAGTTATTTCGGAAGTGCCGAAGTATTGTGGTTCCGATCATTAGGGTTGTTGAGTCATTCAACCTTGAATTTCACCAAGTCTGCGGCCCTAACCGATGTGGCGACATTAACCCACTTAAACGCGTTTGCAAGCTCTGCGAGTTCGACCTCATGTGGCTCAGTTCGCTATTCTGTGTGGCAAGAGGAAAGCTAAGTTCACCACAAAGACACGAAGGCCAGAGCATGGAGTTCTTTGCTTTGCGTAATCGTCTTTTTGTGGTTCAGTAATTTGAAAGCCACGAATGAGTCACGACGTCTACGAAAATCCGCTCATCAAGCGATATGCCTCGAAACCAATGGCCGAGTTGTGGTCAGAACAGCGCAAGCATTCGACATGGCGACGTCTGTGGGTGGCATTGGCTGAATCGGAACGAGAGCTAGGTATCGATATTTCCGAGGCTCAGATTGCTGAACTGAGATCAGCAACCGACGACATCGACTTCACGCTTGCCGCGAAGTACGAAAAGGAGTTGCGGCATGACGTAATGGCGCACGTTCACGTGTATGGTGATCGATGCCCCTCTGCTCGTGGCATCATTCATCTAGGAGCAACGAGTTGTTACGTCACTGACAACACCGATTTAATCTTGATGCGAGATGCACTGCAAATGGTGCAATCGAAGTTAGTCGCCGTGATCAATGAACTTGCGAAATTCGCGGAAAAACACCGCGAGTTGCCCTGTCTGGGCTTCACGCATCTTCAACCGGCGCAGCCAACGACAGTCGGAAAGCGCGCTACGCTGTGGTGTTACGATCTCGTGCTTGATTTGGCGGAAATTGAGTATCGACTTGCCTCGCTTAAGTGTCGCGGTGTTAAGGGCACTACTGGTACGCAAGCGTCGTTTATGACGCTTTTCAAAGGCGATCACGCGAAGATTGTAGAACTAGACCGCCGCGTTTCCGCCAAGATGGGGTTTGAATCGGCCTATGCAGTCACCGGGCAAACGTATTCAAGGAAAGTCGACGTCCAAGTGCTCGATGTGCTCAGCGGAATTGGGCAAAGCTCTCACAAGGCGGGAACAGATATCCGCATTTTGCAAAGTCGCAAAGAAATCGAGGAGCCTTTTGAGAAGCAGCAGATCGGCTCTTCCGCGATGGCTTACAAGCGTAATCCGATGCGATCCGAGCGGATGTGTTCATTGGCTCGTTTTGCTATGAATCTCCCGGTGAATCTTGCTCAAACGGTCGCAACGCAGTGGCTTGAGCGAACGCTCGATGACAGCGCAAATCGGCGGCTCGTTTTGCCGCAGGCGTTTCTGGCGATCGATGCTGTGCTGATATTGTATCGCAATATTGTTGATGGCATGGTTGTGTACCCCAATGTGATCGCGAAACATCTCGATGAAGAACTGCCTTTCATGGCCACGGAAGAAATTCTGATGGCGTGCGTTCAAACGGGTGGTGATCGGCAAGAGCTTCACGAACTCATCCGAGTCCACAGCCAAGCGGCTGCGCAGCAGGTGAAAGAGCATGGTCGAGCAAATGACTTGATCGAACGTCTGAAGACGGATGCAGCGTTTTCGTCAGTAGATCTTGAAAATGCTCTCGACGCTCGGCGGTTCGTCGGACGGGCGCCCGAGCAGGTTGATGCATTTCTTTCAGACGTTGTTGAGCCAATTCGCAGTCGATACGCGAATTGTTTGGGGCAACAATCGGAGCAACTGCGCGTTTGAAATAACGCTTGAGTGAGGGGCCGCGTTATTGCAATTTTCCTCGCCCTGCGATTGGCCAAATTACTTCGAGACGATCGCCTCGGAATCCGTAGAAGTAATCGTGTAATGGTGTTGTGAAATCGGCGTAGCCCACAATTAGTTCTACCTTGTCACCGATTTTCAGGTTCTGTGACAGTGGGCCGAGTGTGAGTTCGCAATGTTCGGCGCTCATTCGCTTGATTTGTGCATCGGGCCAGTTTTTGACGAGCGGGGATTGTGTGTCAGGGTTCAAAGTTTTTCGTCCGCTGTCTAGGACAGCGCGATCAAGTGTGGGGCGGCTCACCACGGTTGCTAAGACAGTGAGCGAGGAATCGAGTCCGGTTACGTGGCATTGCTCTTGGTAGAAAACGTCGGCAAAAATTCCGCCGCCCGCTTGGAGTTCGGTGATTCCCTCGCATTCTGCGGCTATTTGATAAGAGCCAGTGCCTCCAGCGCTCACGATGTCGCACTTCAGTCCGTCTCGTCGAAGTTTGTCGGCACACTCAGTGAGTACTGATAGGGCGTCAAGAATCTTTTGACGCTTCTCTCTGGGGTCTTCTATTCGAAGAAGATGTCCTTCGTAGCCCATGATTCCGGCGAATTCGATTCCACGCAATTTGGAAATTGCCTCAGCAAGGTCATATGTGTCGCGGCCGGGTCGGCTTCCGACGCGATCTAGCCCGATATTCACTTCAATGATGACGCGGCAGGTTACCCCGTTTCGAACGCAAATCTCGCTGAGAGGTTCGATCTGGGCGAAATGATCGCACGCCACGATTGGTCTCGAATCCCGGCATAGCGCGGCCAGTCGCTCCCATTTCTTTTGGCCGACGATCATGTTCGCTATCAGAATGTCGTCGATGCCAGATGCGGCCATGACTTCAGCCTCTGACACCTTAGCGCAGGTGACTCCAATTGCTCCAGCACGAATCTGCTTTAGAGCGATCACGGGTGTCTTGTGGCACTTCGCGTGCGGTCGCCAACTCACTCCTTTGCCTCGGATGTTGTCAGACATCATTCGAATGTTCGATTCCATCAAATCAAGTTCAATGCACAGCGTTGGAGTGTCGAGTTCATATTTAGTTTGTCCGATGCAACCTGTTGTCATTGAGTTCCTTCCGTAAATGTACTCAAGGCTAAGTGTAGGTGAGCCGAAAGACGTTCGTCCGACTTACGCACACGTCTGCTGGATACCAAAAAAAACTAGGACGGGTTGATTGACAGTCCGTCCGTCCCGGCTATTATTCGCCTCCCCGCCACGGACGCTGACAAGCGAACGCGGTGGCTGATCTTTGAAAATTTGGTTGGTGACCGCAAATAGAGTAAGCCAAAGATAAAGTAAAGTGCATCACAAGCGACGATGCACATTTGGACAATCTTTCTGTTGATCGTAAGCAGTAGCTTTGGCTGCTGTAAGCAAAAATTACACGAAGGGTTTGATCCTGGCTCAGAATGAACGTTGGCGGCGTGGATTAGGCATGCAAGTCGAGCGCGAACTGTAGCAATACGGGGAGAGCGGCAAACGGGGTAGGAAAGATTGGTGACGTACCCTCGGGTCGGGGATAGCTACGGGAAACTGTAGGTAATACCCGATAACTTCCTGGGTTTAAATACTCGGGCACAAAGGTGTGATTCCGCCAGGGGAGCGGCCAATTTGACATCAGCTTGTTGGTGAGGTAATGGCTCACCAAGGCTACGACGTCTAGGGGGTGTGAGAGCATGGCCCCCACCACTGGGACTGAGATACTGCCCAGACACCTACGGGTGGCTGCAGTCGAGAATCTTCGGCAATGGGCGAAAGCCTGACCGAGCGACGCCGCGTGCGGGATGAAGGTCTTCGGATTGTAAACCGCTGTCAGAGGGGATGAAGTTATAGTGGGTACTCCCATTATATTGACAGAGCCTCAGAGGAAGCACGGGCTAAGTATGTGCCAGCAGCCGCGGTAATACATACTGTGCGAACGTTATTCGGATTCACTGGGCTTAAAGGGTGCGTAGGCGGCTTGTTAAGTAGGGTGTGAAAGCCCCCGGCTCAACCGGGGAACTGCATTCTATACTGGCTTGCTAGAGTGAGATAGGGGTGTGTGGAACTGCCAGTGGAGCGGTGAAATGTGTTGATATTGGCAGGAACGCCGGTGGCGAAAGCGACACACTGGGTCTCAACTGACGCTGAGGCACGAAAGCCAGGGGAGCAAACGGGATTAGATACCCCGGTAGTCCTGGCCGTAAACTATGAGTACTCGTTTGGAGCGACTGCGGTCGCTCCAGACTTAGAGAAATCGTTAAGTACTCCGCCTGGGGAGTATGGTCGCAAGGCTGAAACTCAAAGGAATTGACGGGGGCTCACACAAGCGGTGGAGCATGTGGCTTAATTCGAGGCAACGCGAAGAACCTTATCCTGGACTTGACATGGTTGGATTAGCTGCGTGAAAGCGTGGTGACGCCTTCGGGTGGAACAATCACAGGTGCTGCATGGCTGTCGTCAGCTCGTGTCGTGAGATGTCGGGTTAAGTCCTTCAACGAGCGAAACCCCTGTCTCTAGTTGCCAGCATTCAGTTGGGGACTCTAGAGAGACCGCCGGCGTCAAGCCGGAGGAAGGCGGGGACGACGTCAAGTCATCACGGCCTTTATGTCCAGGGCTGCACACGTGCTACAATGGGGCGTACAAAGGGAAGCGAACGCGCGAGCGGGAGCAAATCTCAAAAAGCGCCCCCCAGTTCAGATTGCAGGCTGCAATTCGCCTGCATGAAGCCGGAATCGCTAGTAATCGCAGATCAGCTATGCTGCGGTGAATGTGTTCCTGAGCCTTGTACACACCGCCCGTCAAGCCACGAAAGCGGGGAGCATCCCAAGTCGCCGCGTCAACCGCAAGGAGACAAGCGCCTAAGATGAATTCCGTGATTGGGACTAAGTCGTAACAAGGTAACCGTAGGGGAACCTGCGGTTGGATCACCTCCTTTCTAAGGATTTGATTAACAAGAGGTTTTTTTTCGGATCGCATCCATCGCCTGCTTCTCGCTCTCCAACCAATGCATACACTGACCCGACCGGGTTTTCCCGGTCGGGTTCTTTTTTTGGTACAATCTCCCGCGACACGAGTCGCGATGAGTTGATCGGTCGGCGATTGCCGCGCATGTTGCCTCGACTCCGGGGGCCGGCTAAAATACCCGCGATTTCCCAGTGAACGGTCGTCCGACCGAACTTCTCCCGCCAACGGTGGAACGAAAGTACACCCCGGTGCCAGGTCCCTTGAGTCGGCAATGATTTTCAACTCTGGAGTCTTCGCGGTCTTCATTACGATTTTCCTCAGCCTCTACTATTTCTTGTCGAGGTTTTGGCAAAACGTGTTGCTGCTGATCGCGAGTTATGTGTTTTATGGGTGGTGGGACTGGCGGTTTCTTTGGTTGCTGTGGGCGTCGACAATCATCGACTACGCTGCCGGACTGATCATCGAGAAGTCGCCGTCGGTGCTGCATCGTCGGATCGCACTGTTTGCCAGTCTCGGTGCGAATCTGGGGGCTTTGTGCTACTTCAAGTACTTCGACTTTTTCATCACATCCACCGTGGCCGCCCTGCAAGCTTTGGGTTTCGAGGCTCACATGGAGGTGTTGAACATTCTCCTTCCAGTGGGGATTTCGTTTTACGCCTTTCAGACGATGAGTTACACCATCGACGTGTACCGGGGTGAATGTCCCGCGTCGAAGAGCCTGCTGGATTTCGCGGTGTTTGTGACCTTTTTTCCACACCTCGTGGCCGGACCGATTCAGCGGGCCGTTCATCTGTTGCCGCAGTTTGAAAAAGACCGCGTCATTCGTGCCGAGCCGTTTGTTGACGGAATCTGGCTGATCGTGGTGGGGTACCTCAAGAAAACTGTCATCGCTGACCGACTCGCGGAATTGGTCGATCTTGGATTCTCAGGAACCACGCTCCCGGAAGAGGGTGCCGGAAACTGGTTGTATCTGTACGCCTTCGCGTTCCAGGTTTATGGAGACTTCGCGGGGTATACCGATATCGCGCGGGGGTTGGCTCAGATTATGGGATTCAACCTCACGCTGAATTTCCGAGCCCCCTACTTGGCCCGCAATCCGCCGGAATTCTGGGCGGGCTGGCACATTTGTCTTTCGACTTGGCTTCGCGACTATCTGTACATACCCATGGGAGGGAACCGCGGAGGGCCATGGAAGACGTACCGCAATCTGATGGCGACCATGCTGCTCGGGGGATTATGGCATGGGGCCGGGTGGGCGTATTTCTTTTGGGGGCTTTATCAAGGGTTGTTGCTCGCTGTCCATCGTGCCGCCTCGCCGAGCCTGAAGCGGATTACTGCGGCGATCGCGCCAGTGGGCACCTGGAGGGCCTCGCTCGCTAACGTGCTGACGGTGGTGGTGTTTTTTCATCTCACGTGCATCGGTTGGTTGATCTTTCGGGTCGGGTCTGTTCCACGGGACATCGATCAGCTTCACTTCTTGAGTTCGACGTTCGCCACATTATTCAAGCCCGGTGGCCTGTCGCCGCTGGCGATCAGCCTTTTGCGGCCACTGGCATTTTGTGGCGGTTTGTGCCTGTTGCTGCAGTGGAAGGATGACGACATCATTTGTTTTTCAACTTGGCGCCCCTGGCCGCAGGCTGTGGCCGTGGCGTTGGGGATTCTCTTAATCTTGACCCTTGGTGTTTTTGATGGAACCCAGTTCATCTACTTCCAGTTCTAAGAAGTTGCTGGCTGGTTGGCTGGCTCTCGCGATGCTCCTGGTTGTCCTTCCCTGGGGCGTGTATCTCATTGCCGGAACCTCCCTCTCCGAAGTCGGAGCATCCCGGTTGGGAGCCAAACTTGAGCAGTCGTCGAACGGCCTGATCGCGGATGCCCCGGTATTTCTCCGAAACTGCCTGCGGGAGGTCGTACTCCTGTCAACAATGTTGTTTGGCCTGATTGTGGGCGGGGCAGTTTTTGAGCGGGTTGTGCGGCACCGTGTTCGCCCGTTGTTCCTGTGGATCCCGTTGTCGGTCTATGTTTTCATCGCTGCGAATCTTCTTCTGCTGGCTGCTGAGGATACCGCTGTTTTTTGGGTGGGAATGATCCCCCTCGGAGGCGGTAACAAGCAGGCGGTATTCCATACCAACCGAACAGTACTGGGTGAAAGTTCGGCACCGAATCGGTGTGTGGTGATCGGTTCGAGCCAGGGGGGGACGGAGATCAGTGCTGGTGAACTTTCGCGAGAGCTTCGACCGGAAACGGAGTTCTGCAACCTGAGTTATGCCGGGAGTGGTGCCTTCGATTTCTTGTTGTTGCAGAACCAGTATCTGCCCTTGCGTCCACGGCTCGTGGTCGTCTACACCAGCGAAATGACGTTTCACAACGAACTCGGGACGGGTCGTTTCCTGCCGTTTTTGAATCCGCAAAACGCCTTGGTTTTGTCGGAATTGGGATGGACGGGAGCGAAGTCGGGACCGGTCTGGACCGGCCTGGGAGCCTATCTGTTGCCGTCGTTTCGCATCCGCCGCGCGGTCGAATTGTCGGTATTCGGTTCGGAGAGTGGAGAATTCCGCGCCCGGATGAAATCGGGACCGAAGCGGTCAATCGAGGAAGTCGCGGTTGAATGGGGCCGGGGCTACAGGATCGACGGCGACACGGAAATTCTCAAACGCGCATTTCAGCGTTTCCTGGAAATCAACGCCCGCGAGGGGATCACGACCGTCCTGATTCTGGGCCAGGTGAGTCCACTGCTTGAGGAGGAGATTTCTCCCGAGGTAAAGAGTGACTATCGAAAGTTTCTGCTGGCTCAGGCAAACGCGAAATCGCCCGCGGTCATCGTACTC
>JAPLNX010000620.1 GCA_026400935.1 Planctomycetia bacterium
GGGCGTAAGCCCCCCGCTCTCTGATACCCAAGCAGATCCTGAGATTTATTTGACTCTCAAATCATCAAATCAGGAGATTAATCATGCTGATCAAAGTGACGAAGCGAAGTGTGATGTTGGCGGATGGTGTGCGGGAATGGATTGAACGCCGGTTGCAATTCGTGCTGGCAAGGTTCTCGTCGCGAATTCGCCGTATCTCTGTGATCTTCAGCGAAGTGAGCGGCAATCGCGGCGGTTGCGACAAGCAATGCCGACTACGGATTGCGTTGATTCCTAGTGGAGAAGTGGTGCTCGAAGCCATCGACACTTCGGTCGTCACAGCCGTGACGAACGTCGCCGATCGTTCCGCTCGATTGGTGAGTCGAGCGTTGGGTCGACGCCGCGAGTTTGGCGATGTGCCGGAGCGTGTGATTTTTAGTGAACCTCGTCGTTGTCGCGAGTGACGACTGAAT
Source organism: Planctomycetia bacterium (assembly GCA_026400935.1). Lineage (GTDB taxonomy): Bacteria > Planctomycetota > Planctomycetia > Planctomycetales > Planctomycetaceae > SXKJ01. The sequence continues at coordinate 453 of JAPLNX010000620.1, forward strand.
TGAGCGTCCCGGCCTTTTTCTCAAGGAGTAACGATCATGCTGGTACTTAGTCGCAAGGTCCAGGAACAGATTTGCTTACCGGGACTCGACATCGTGATCAAGGTTTTGGAAATCAGTGGCGGAAAGGTCCGCTTGGGGATTGCTGCTCCCAGCGATGTTTCCATCGTCAGGGATGAGTTATTGATCCAACCGCGACGGCAGCCTGCGAGTGGACTGGCGGAATCAACATACACAAAGCCAATTAAGTCCGCAGTTGTGGGTCCCCTTGTGGACCCAGATTTGGGATCACTGCTCTTTCCAGCCTCCGCAAAACGTCAGCGGCGAAAGTGTGTTTGAGGAATGATCGGCTAGCGACAGTGAGTTGCGGTTCGTCGCACGACAGTCTCATAAAAGGTCAGGGACCAAAATCACGCTCTCTGACAAAAGGTAACTTTGCGAACCGCGATGGATCGCATAAGCAGGAGAAGAATCATGCGGATCGAAGTGACAAAACGAAATGTGACATTGGCGGAAGGAATGCGAGATTGGGTTGAGCGGCGACTGCAATTCGCTGTCGGAAGATTCTCCACGCAAATTCGCACCGTGTCCGTAGTTTTCAGCGACGCGAACGGACATCGCGGTCGAGGTGACAAACATTGCCGTCTGCGGATCATGCTGAATCCAAGCGGAGAAGTCGTCGTGGAAGACACAGACCCTTCGGTTGTCGAAGTTGTATCGATCGTCGCTGAACGTGCCGCCCGCTCTGTGAATCGCGAGTTGGAACGCCGTCGCGAAGGTCGTAGCGGTTCCTGAAAGTTCATCGACATTTTAAGACATCTGGTCATTCGATAATGGATCTTACTGATGTTTGAAGTCATTCCCAAAGCGCCGCGTCTTTGTAGCTCAGAACAATTCAGCGAACAGATTGGGGCAGCGATTCAGCAGCGAACGCATTCGCAAGTACGAGATCTGCAAATCGACGTGGCCGAGCAACAGGTCACGGTCATTGGCCGAGTTGGCTCTTATCACGTTTTACAACTATTGATTGAGTCGGTGAAAGAATTGCAAGCAGCGTATCTACTGCCGGTTCGTATTCAGGTGCAAGTTTTAAAGCGGCCGGCAACGGTGTGAGTGCCGCTATCCCGACTGCTCGCCCAAAGATGATCGGCTAATTTCAGCCGGAGAGGAGTCAATGAACATGAGAACCAACATCACTGTCCCTGGATTGACTCACGTAATGCGAAGAGGCGATTTCGTGAATTGGCAATACGGAGTCGAATCGATGGAAAATTTGTCGATGTTTCAGGTGGATGTTCCAGCGCAAGTGGCTCCAGACGTGGTCACTCATGTTCGCGAATTCGATCACTCCGGTTTGCGAGTGGAGTGTGAAGATACGGTGATTCGCGTACACGGCCTCGCTGTGTCTTTGCAAGCTCTTGAATTGGCTCTTCAGACGGCAGAGGAACTCCAAGTGATGCAGAAATGTTCGATACATGTCGATGTCAGAATCAGCCCGTTGCAGAATCTCAACCGGCTGAGAGCTTGAGCAATCACGATTTCATTACATCCGTCTGAGTTGGTACAGAACGCGAGGAATAGTCATGGAAATCTCGATGTGGGGTTGGTTGGGCTTCAATGCTTTCGTAATGGCGATGCTTGCGCTTGATTTGGGTGTGTTTCATCGTAAGGCGCACGTTGTGAGGCTCCGCGAGGCACTGACATGGAGTGCGGTTTGGATCGCGTTGGCGATGGCATTCAATCTTGGCTTGTACTTTTGGCTTGGGCCGAAACCCGCGATGGAGTTCTTGACGGGATACCTGATCGAGAAATCGTTGAGCGTGGACAACGTGTTTATCTTCGCGGTGTTGTTCGCGGCGTTTCGAGTCCCGAAACACTGCGAGCACAAGATTCTGTTCTGGGGCGTCTTCGGAGCGCTTGTCATGCGAGCGGCGATGATCTTCGCGGGAGTCGCGTTGATCGAGCGGTTTCACTGGCTGATTTACGTTTTCGGAGCGTTCCTGGTTCTCACCGGTCTGAAGATGCTGCGGCCGAATTTGAAGCCAGCCGATCCGGAGAAACATTGGGTAGTCCTGCTCTGTCGGAAACTGTTTCGAGTCACGGCGACATATCGCGACGACCGTTTTGTGATTCGGTACGAAGGCAAGCTGTGGGCCACACCGTTGTTACTCGTTCTGCTGATGGTCGAGACGACTGACCTGATCTTCGCGGTCGATTCGATCCCCGCGATCCTGGCTGTGTCCAGCGAGCCATTCATTGTCTTCACGTCAAATGTCTTCGCGATGCTCGGACTCAGAGCCTTGTACTTTGCTCTGGCGGGAATGATGGACAAGTTTCGTTACCTCAAATTCGGGCTGGCTGGTATCTTGACCTTCGTCGGAACGAAAATGATGCTCGTGGATGTGGCTCCGATTCCGATTGCTGTCAGCTTGGGCGTGGTGGTTGGTATATTGGCGACCTCGGTAGTCGCGTCTCTGTTGCGATCTCGGGAAGTGAAGGGAGTGGACTCGATATCGGCCACGCAGAATCCCGAACCGTTGTTTGTCGCGGTCGTCCCTGAGTCGTTCGCTTGTAAGCGACGGGAAACTCTACAGGACGCCAAATCCATGATGTAGCGGCTTGTTGAGCAGATCCAATTGCCTAATTCGAGATGGCTCGAAGTGGCCTTCGCAAAGTATCGAACGAATGACTCGACGATGAATCAACCAGAGGTAGGACGACCAGAGCCGCAGACGACGGCGGCGCTGTTCGGCGAGATGGGAGCCGAAGCGATTCGGTTGCTGTGTGGGGAGCGGCGGCGGGTGGACGTCTCAGCCATCCGCCGCTCGCTCGCTGATGCGATGCAGGCTTGGCCGGGAGCGGTGAATGATCGCTGGTGGAAGTGGCTCGTCGAAACGAGTCGCGGGATGAACTATGCCACGCGGGTCATCGATGCTTCGTCGCAAGAGGTCTTTGAGTTGTTGCGACACGGCTTCGCCGCTGTCACCAACTGCGAGAACGAAGGCTCTCAGTTGCTCGTGCTGACCGGGGCTAAGCGGCAGAAGATTCAATTGCACGCATTGCCTAGCGAGCCGACGGGGCGATGGGTTTCGCTGCGGGAGTTGTCAGCATTGCTCGGCGCGACGAAGGGGACTGCGGAGCGGCGGTGGGTCATTCTCGATCCCATGTCGGATGATCTGCCACAGACGGCGGGCGGATACGGCGGCGGTTCGCACCACGGCGGAACCGGGGACGCCGCACATGCACATCCTTCGTCGTGGTCGCGGCTGTGGGAGTTCATGCGACCGGAACGGTCGGACTTGTGGATTGTGCTGGTCTTCGCGCTATTCATCGGGATGCTGACTCTGGCAACACCGATCGCAGTGGAGGCGCTGGTCAACACCGTCTCGTTCGGGACGCTGCTGCAACCGCTGATCGTGTTGTCGTTCATCTTGCTGACGTTCCTGGGCTTTGCGGCGACGTTGCGATTTTTGCAGCGGTTCGTTGTGGAATTGATTCAGCGGCGACTGTTCGCACGCGTCGTCGCGCGGTTGGCGTGGCAGTTGCCAAGAGTGCGATTGGATGCGGCACATCAATTCTCGCCGGAGTTGCTCAACCGGTTCTTCGACATAGTGACGATACAGAAGACGGTGGCGCAGTTGGCACTCGATGGATTGACGGTCGTGCTGACAGTCGGGCTAGGCATGATCGTGCTCGCGTTTTATCACCCGTGGCTGCTGGCGTTCGATGTGGTGCTGCTGGTAATGCTGGCGTTCAATGTCTTCGTGTTGAGTCGCGGAGCAGTGCGGACCAGCATTGCGGAATCGGCGAGCAAATACGCAGTGGCCGGTTGGTTGGAAGACATCGCTCGCTGCCCAACGGTGTTCAAGGTGGTCGGTGCTGCGGAGTTCGCCTTGACGCGAGCCGACCGGCTAACGACCGATTACCTCGTGGCGCGTGAAGCTCACTATCGCGTGATCATCCGGCACATCCTCCTGGGACTCGCGCTCGAGGCGTTGGCCAGCGCGGTGCTGCTGGGACTGGGTGGGTTCCTGGTAATTCAAGGCCAGATGACACTCGGCCAGTTGGTCGCTGCGGAACTGATTGTGACGTTGATCGTGGCGGCGATCGCGAAGCTGGAGAAGCAATTCGAGAGTTTCTATGACCTGCTGACTTCGATGGACAAGTTGGGTCACTTGTTCGATCTTCCGGTTGAGCCATCGTCAGGCCTGATCCACGTCGGACACAGCGGCGCGGCGAGCTTGTCCTTGCGAGGCGTGGGCTACTTACATGATGACGGTTCGCTCGGGCTGAGCGCGGTCTCGCTCGATGTGGCCCCCGGAGAAGTGGTCGCGATCACCGGGCCGTCCGGCAGTGGCAAGAGCACTCTGCTCGATTTGTTGTTTCGGCTGCGCGAGCCGTCGTCAGGGCGAATCGACTTGGACGATCTCGATCTGGGCGACCTGCGACCGGATGCGCTGCGGCAAATCGTGTCGCTTGTTCGCGGTATCGATGTCCTCGAAGGAACGCTGGCCGAGAACGTCCACCTGGATCGACCGGAGATTACGACGACAGACGTTCGCGACGCGCTGCGGCGAATGGGGTTAACCGATGATGCGAAGAGTGACCACCTTCGACTGAACTGGAGTCTGGACACGCACCTCGCACATGATGGCAAACCGTTGTCCGAAAGTCAGGCGCGGCGATTGATGTTGGCTCGCGCGCTGGTTGGCAAGCCGCGGTTGTTGCTGATCGACGGCTTGCTCGACGCGCTGCCCGACGAGGACGGCGAACGTTTGCTGGATGAATTGAAAAGGACGCGAGACGACTGTTCGGTGATTTTGACGACGGGTCGCAAATCGCTCATGGCGAAATGCGATCGGGTTTGTGAACTGTGAAGACAGCGGAGAGACAGGAGCTTGAAATGTCGAACACGATCGCGCGAATCGAAAATCGCGAGTTCAATGGCAGCGTTGGTTTCCCCGCGTTGCGATTAGCAAAGTCGTCGCGAGTTGCTCGGCGAGTTGCTCGCGTGTTGCTGGTCTTGCTCGCCGCAGCGGTTGTCGCGCTGGGGTTTGCTCCGTGGCAGCAGACCGTTGACGGAACCGGCCGAGTTGTCGCGTACGCGCCGTTGCAGAGGCAGCAAACGATCGAGGCTCCGATCTCAGGTCGCATCGTGCGTTGGGGCGATCAAGTTTTTGATGGTGCTCGCGTGGAGGAGGGGCACTTCATTCTGGAGATTCAAGATCTCGACCCCAATTTGCAGATTCGGCAACAAGAGCAGCTTGCGGCCACCGTGCGGGAACTCGAAGCGAACAAGATTGTCGCACTGGCGTATGAGGCTCAGGTCGCGGCGTTCGAGACCGCTCGCGATCAAACGGTGGCAGCGGCAGACGAATACATCAAAGTCGCCCAAGAAAAATTGATGATCGAACAACGCAACCTCGAATTTGAAGAGGCCGGCGAATTGCAAGTGCGGCTCGACTTTGAGCGTCAAAAAGAACTTAAGAAGGATGGCCTAACCTCCGAACTGAAAGTGCAAGAAGCCGACCGAAAATGGAAAGAGGCAATTACGAAAGTCGATAAGGCCGAGGCATACATTCGCGCCGCCAGAAACGAACTTGCCGCCAAACGCAATGAGCGATCGGCCAAAGAGCGTGAGTCTCAGGCGAAGATCGATTCGTCGAAGGCCACCTTTCAAAAAGCGAATGGCGATGTCTCGAAGCTCGACAAGCAGATTGCCGAGTTGCAGGTGAAGGTCGCCCAACAGCAAAGCCAAGTCGTGAAGGCCCCGCGCGACGGCGCGATCATGCACATGATCGCTCATCAGGGGGGCGAGATGGTCAAACAAGGCGATCCGCTGTTCGTGTTGATCCCCGACGCCGAAGACCGAGCGACCGAGATTTGGGTCAACGGCAACGACGCTCCGCTCATCAGCGTGGGTCGCAAGGTGCGACTGCAATTCGAGGGTTGGCCCGCCGTGCAATTCGCCGGTTGGCCGAGCGTCGCCGTCGGCACGTTCGGCGGCGAGGTCATCAACGTCGATGCTGCGGCTGGCAACAGCAAGAATCAGTTTCGATTGCTTGTCGTCCCCGATGACGACTCGCCACCGTGGCCCAGCACAAAGTTTCTGCGGCAAGGAACACGAGCCAATGGCTGGGTGCTGCTCGACCAAGTCGGACTCGGCTACGAAGCCTGGCGCAGACTGAATGGCTTCCCGCCGACGGTTGCGTACGCCGAGAATGCTGGCTTAGGGAAAACTGAGAAGAGCAAGTGATTGGCCATTTCTAACGAGTTTGTTACTTCAAGACTTCGAGTAAATCAATCTTTTTGCAACAAAATTTCGATTAGTCGAACCATGCCCGTCCAAGTATCGTTTGTGCCATTCACGAAGTGCGATCGGAATCCGCAACTCAAGAAATGGGAGACAATCGGTGCAGACGAAAGTAAAATCCAGCGCAAGTTCATCCTCACCGACTTCGATTACGACTCGCCGACGTTGGTTCGGGATGAGTTTGGGAGCCATCGCGGCAGGCGTATGGTGTTCAACAACAGCGAACCGAGTGACTGCTTCTGCGGCGGAGGCAACGAGAAATCCAGAGTCCCCCGATGAAGCGTTGGCGATCTTGCGTGAAGGAAACCAGCGCTTCGTGGCTGGTAAGTCGCTGAGCATTCATCGCGACTTGGAGCGTGTGAAGGAAGTCGCTCCAAAACAGACACCGTTTGCGGCGTTCCTGGGTTGTGCAGATTCGCGGGTGCCGATTGAAATCGTCTTCGACCAAGGCTTCGGCGATCTGTTTGTGACTCGAATCGCTGGCAACGTCGCGACCAGCGAAAACATCGGTAGCCTGGAATTCGGCACGTTGGTCCTCGGGGCGAAAGTGCTGTATGTGCTCGGTCACACGAATTGCGGAGCGGTCTCGGCGACCGTCCAAGGGACTGAGGTTCCCGGACAGATCAGCGGTTTGTTTCAACACATTCGTCCGGCTGTCCGAGCCGCCAAAGGGAACCTCGCCAAGTCGGTCGAAGAGAACGTGCGATTGCAGGCGTCTGTGTTGTCCGAATCTTCGCCTGTGTTGGCTCGGCTGATTCGCGAGAAAAAGTTGATCGTCACGGGGGGTGTCTATGACCTGCAAACTGGAATCGTTAGTCGTGTCGAATTGGACTGAGGTCATGGTAAGCGTTCACGGGCACGGTAGCAGTGATGGAATTGGCTCGTGTTTGAAATGAGCCTGAACGGCGGTGACAAGGTAGTCGTAGATTGAACGGTTTTGGAGGCGGCAGGTTTCGGAGACGGTGAGGATGCGTTCGAGGA